>NZ_VIDT01000615.1 GCF_006519715.1 Ideonella azotifigens | reverse complement strand
CGTGGCTGATCAGGTGGCCCAGGCCGATCTCGCTTGCGGCGTAGCTGGTGGACAGCCGGGTGCGTAGTTGCCCGGGTGCGTCGTCGACCACCCACTGGTTGTGGCCGCTGCCGTCCAGCCCGCGGCTGTGCCAGCCGGCGAGCACGCCGGGATGGTTCACGCCAGCGTCTTCGCCGGCCGAGAACGGCGGGGTCTGGGGGCCGTTGTACACGCCGCCGGTGACCAGAGGCCGGTCGATGTCGCCTTCGATGAACTGCACCGCCACTTCCGCGCCGATGCGCGGGGTGAAGACGCTGCCCCAGTTGGCGCCGGCCGCCGGCGTGGCCACGCGCACCCAGGTGCCGCTTTGTTCGTTGCCGGGGGCGTTGCCTTCGCTGTCGGCGCTGTAGGCGTGCGGCAGGCCGCCGGCATTGGGCCGCTGGCCACGCTGGAAGTGGAACTGGACCTTGACGCGGTGATTGCGCTCGGTGGTAAGGGCTCCGCCCGGCGGGCCGGCGACCCGGACAGTGACTCAGTTGTCCAGGTAGGTGAGGGGACGGTTCCTGTCGAGCGACGCGATGGTCGCGTTGATGACCGCGCTGTCGTCCGACCACAGGCCGCGGTAGTACAGGGAGTACTCCTTGCGGTCCGTGTTCTCCTTGGTTACGCCGTGGACCTCCAGCAGCTTGTTGACCGCATGGATGCGCGGCAGGCGTTCGGTTTCGGTGAGCACCATGCCCCGCAGGCCCTTGACCAGTGAATGCGTCGGCGCCGAGGCTGGTGCCCAGTAGGCAGCGTTGCCGCGCAGCTCGGCTTTCGCGTCGGTCATATGCTTAGGGAAGTAGGCCACCTTGGTGACGTCTTTCGTCACCCGGTAGATGTGCCACGCGGCGAGCAGTTCTGCATCGGGGCGCAGAAGACCGGCCTCCAGCAACTCGCCAGCATCTACCACGGCACGCCGCTCGTCCGCGAGGAACAATCCTTTGACGCTCTCGTCAGTGCCGCCCTTCTGGACACGGGCCATCAGGAACTCATAGGCGCGCGCACGATCGTCGGCCGTCATCGGCTCGAAGTAGGACGGGTCGAGTCCGTCAAGCCTGGCGGTGCCGACCAGTTCGAAAAAGTCTAGAAAGCGTTGGTAGGACGCGCTCATGGTATGGGGGGTGGTCTGGGGTCGAATTTCAGGAGGTCATCGATGTAGCCCGGCGAAAGCGGTATCGCCTGCGATTGACTGTTCAAGACGTGGATGCCGATGTCGTCGATCTGGCCCATCTCCTGCAAGTGCAGCAGCATGGGCTTCTCCTGGTTCTGCCAGATCGTGCCTGGGTCCCACAGTTTCCATGGTGTCTGCACCAGATTCACATCGCCGGTGGCGCCTTCCGCGTACTTGGCGGAGACGCCCTTCCAGAGATCACTGGCATAAGGCCCAGCCTTGCCGGAATCGGCATTCCATGGGTAGCCCTTGTTGACCTCGTCCCAGCCGTCGATTATGCGGCCGCCGGATGTGGTCTCTAGCGTCACGCCATGGATGCTCTCGGCATAGGCCTGGGCCGCCTTGGCATCTCCTGACCAGAACACGGCCCCGTCCTTTGGCGAGGACACGTCCAGGCGCTTGATCACTTCATCCCAGGAGTCACCCGGGTTCTTGGGCAGGTAGGGCCGCAGGACGGCGCGGGCCTCCTCCTTCTTCGCGGCAGCCAGTGCCGCATCACCGCTTTCCTCGGCCTCCTTGGCTTCTTTCGACAGTTGTGTGACCCGTTCGCGATCGGCGATGGCCACGGCGTCCAGCGTGGCCTGCTTCTTGTCGTTGGGTTTGTCGTTGGCGCCATTGGGCCGATCTGGTCTGTCCTTCAGCGCAGCAGCATCGGCATCGGCCGCCTTCGGAGCGGCAGGATCTGGCGCCTTTGTTACGGGAGGCTGGGCGTCTGCCGCGGCCGGCTTGGGTTTCGGCTTTGGCCTAAGAGCTGGCGCAGCGGCGGGCTTGGATTGAGGAGTCTCATTTCGCAGAGGGCGACCCGGCACATCGGCCACGCGCTGCGGCTCGGGCTTGACCAGGGTCGGCTTCTCGGCCTTCACGCCGCTGGCGGCGGTGTGTGCCTCCTTGGGCAAGGTCTGAGCCAGCGCACGGTCCAGGCGGACTTGCAATTCCGTCAAAGCCTTGGGCAGTTGCTGGATGGCGGATTGCTGCACTCCATAGAACTTCTGCTCCCAGGCCGAAAGCTTGGCAATGGCCTGCGTGACGTACTCAAACGCCGGCAGCTTCATTAGCACCGCACGCATGTTCTGCACGATGGCCAGCAGCTTGCCCATGATCTTTGCCAGCGCCTTGACCAGTGCTTCCTCGTACTGCGCGAACTTCACCGCGCGCAGGAACTTGAAGATGTCGCCGCTCATGAACTTGCGCAGGAACTGGATCAACTCCTCCAGCTTGGCCGCCTCCTTGATCAGCAACAGCATGACTGCCCGCAAGGCAGCGCCCAGTTCCGAGCCCGCAATGCCAGTGACGACCGCACCGACGCCTGCGGCCACAGCACCACTGGCCGCCATCACCAGCGGAAGCGCCAGCGTAATGAGGCAGGCCGAAAGCATCACCCACTCCATCACCTCCTCGCGCTTCTCGGGGTGCTGTGCGAGGCGTAGCACCACGGCCACGGCATCCCGCGCGCTGGTGACGATCACTACGCCGGGAACAAAGCTCACCAGCATGTCCGCGACCATCGCCGACAGCGACCGATGGTCCGAAAACTCGCCGAGCAGGACCGACTTGAGCCAGTCGAATCCGCCAACCACACTGCTCCAGGCGTCGTCGATCAGCCCAGACGAAGCTTGTTGTTGATTGCTGCCGCTCATGCCGTGCCTTGGCCAGTAGAGTCGTTGGGCGCTCTGGTCGTCAGCGGCTCCAGCGCCAGGTCCAGGAATTCCTGCCAATCCGAATGGGCCTCGGCCTGCACATGCGAGGCAGGCGCTCGGCTGTCGGCCTCGTATTCCACCTTCGCCAAGGTGCCGATAGGCACGCCGCCAATGCGCGCGTAACCATCGCTGTCCAGCGCACCACTGCGAACAGAGCCGTCGCTGAGCGTGGCCTTGTAGGCCACGCCCGCAATGCCCTCGCCGAGCTCGGTGTAGTACCGAAACTCTAGGTCTTCCGGCCCCGGCTTCTGCCAAGGCTCTGAAGGAAGTCCCGCCAACGCTGGCTTCTGGCTCCCCCCGCCCAAGAACCCATGCGTCGCACTCTTCACCGTGAACGCCCCCGGCGTGGTGAACGTGATGTCCCCACCTTCGAGCGTGATGCCGCTTTGCCCGGCAATCAGTTCGATCTTGCTGTTGGCGCTGATGCGGATTTCGTCGTTGACGCTGACGATGGTGACGC
>NZ_VIDT01000614.1 GCF_006519715.1 Ideonella azotifigens | reverse complement strand
AGGGCCCAGATCGGAGCGGTCTCGCGCGTCAGCCGCAGCACCTCACCGCTGCGCACGTCCAGCCGCACCAGGTCGCCCACGGTGTCCTTCAGCTGCAGCACCGCGAGGTGGCGGCCGTCGTGGGACCAGGCCATCTCGCCATAACCCAGGCCTTCGCCGGCCTGCGCCAGCACGCGTTCCTGGCCGTCCGCCATGTGGTGCAGCATCAGCGCCAGGCCGCCAGGTGCACTGGAGGAGCGGCGCGAGAAGGCCAGCCACTGGCCGTCCGGCGAAGCGGCCAGCGTGGCGGCGCCGGTGAGGTAGTGGCACTCGGCCAGGTCGCGCCGGCTGTCGTTGCGCAGGTCCACCAGCATCACGCGGCAGCTTTCACCGTGCTGGCCTTGCAGGTAGGCCAGGTGATGGGTGTCCACCCAGACCGGCCGGTAGAGGCGGTCCTGCGGATCGGTCAGCTCACGCGCAGGCGCCTCGGGCCGCTGCAGGTCGACCACGCGCAGCCGCGGCGGTACGCCGGTGCGCCGCCACACATAGGCCAGCGAGTGCCCATCCGGTGAATAAGCGGGCGACTCCTCGATGCCTTCCAGCGTGGTGATGGCGCTCAGCGAGCGCTGCGCGACGGTGTTCGCACCGTGGCGAGCCTGCCAAGCCAGCGCCAGGGCCATGACCAGCAGCACAGAGACTCCACCGGCCAGCCAGGGCAGCTTCGACTTGCGGGCGGGCGCCGGCGCTTCCGCTTCTGCCCCGGTGACCTGAACCGCCGGCCACAGCAGCCGGTAGCCGGACTTGGAAATCGTCTCGATCGGGCCGGTGTCTTCGTCGGCCTCGCTGTCTGGCCGCACCGGCTCGGCGGACGACGCCTTGCGCAGGCTGCGCCGCAGTTGCGAGACGGTGTGCGTCAGGCCGCTGGAGCCGGTGTAGCTGTTGCCGGCCCAGACTTCGGCGATCAACTGCTCGCGGCTGACCACCTTGCCGGCATGCTCCGCCAGCCTCAGCAGCACCGCAGCGGCCTTGCCTGAAATGCGCTCGCTGCTGCCTTCGGCCTCCAGCGTGCGCGCGGCTGGATCGAACACGAAATGCCCGATGCGCCAGACGGCGTTGGGCGGCGATGCGGGCGCGGCTTCGGTCAACCCATCCAAGTCCTGCAACCCGCCCTCCGCCTTCTTCACAAAACATTCAAAAGTCGGACTTTAAGCGAGCGTGCGCTGCCCATTGGCGTCTGATTCGACGTGCTGCGGTAAAGGCTGGCCCTGCGGTGGGGGCGAAGACCGGGCAACAGCAGGCGGCAGGCCGGCTGCATACACTGCGCCGGATTCAAAGCCTTCTCCCGGAGCTTGCTGCATGGTCGATTCGTCCAACTACACCCCACCCGCCATCTGGACTTGGCAGCGCGAGAACGGCGGCAGGTTTGCCAGCATCAACCGCCCCATTGCGGGGGCGACACATGACAAACCGCTGCCGGTGGGGCGGCATCCGCTGCAGCTGTATTCGCTGGCCACGCCGAATGGCGTGAAGGTCACGGTGATGCTGGAGGAACTGCTGGCGCTGGGGCATGCAGGCGCGGAGTACGACGCCTGGCTGATCCCGATCAACGAAGGCGCGCAGTTCGGCAGCGGCTTTGTCGAAGTCAACCCGAATTCCAAGATCCCGGCGCTGATGGACCGCAGCGGGCCTGAGCCTGTGCGTGTGTTCGAGTCCGGCGCCATCCTGCAGTACCTGGCGGAGAAGTTTGGCGCCTTCCTGCCGGCCGGCGGCAGCGCGCGGGCCGAGTGCCTGTCCTGGCTGTTCTGGCAGATGGGCAGCGCGCCGTTCCTGGGTGGCGGGTTCGGGCACTTCTATGCCTACGCGCCGACCAAGCTCGAATACCCGATCGACCGCTACGCGATGGAAGTCAAGCGCCAGCTCGACGTGCTGGACCGGCATCTGGCCGAGCACCGCTACCTGGCGGGAGACGACTACACGATTGCGGACATGGCCGTGTGGCCCTGGTATGGCACGCTGGTCAAGGGCCAGCTCTACGAGGCCGGCGAGTTCCTTCAGGTGCACGAATACAGGCATGTGCTGCGCTGGACCGACGAGATTGCGCTGCGTCCGGCCGTGCAGCGTGGCCGCATGGTCAACCGCACCTGGGGCCAGCCGTCCAGCCAGTTGCACGAGCGGCACGAGGCCAGCGATTTCGACACGAAGACGCAAGACAAGCTGGGCGCCGCATGATCACGCTTTACGACTGCGCCACCGCGCCCAGCCCGCGCCGCGCCCGCATCCTGCTCGCCGAAAAAGGCGTGGCGCACGAGACGGTGCAGGTCGACCTGCGGGCCAACGAGCAGATGGGCGAGGCCTACCGGCGCATCAACCCGCAGTGCACCGTGCCGGCGCTGCGCACCGAGGAAGGCGGCCCGCTGCTGACCGACAACGCGGCCATTGCCGCGTGGGTCGAAGCCGCGTTTCCGCAGCCGCCGCTGCTGGGCAGGACGCCGCAGGAGAAGGCCGAGATTGCCAGCTGGCAGTGGCGCATCGAGTTCGAGGGGCTGATGGCGATTGCCGAGGCTTTTCGCAACAGCTCGCCGGCCATGGTCAACCGAGCGCTGCCAGGCCCGGTGGACCATGCGCAGATTCCAGAACTGGCGGCGCGCGGCCTGGCCCGGGTGCAGCAGTTTTTCGTGGACCTGGACCAGCGCCTGGCCGGACGCGAGTTCATCGCGACCGAGCGCTTCAGCCTGGCCGACATCACCGCGGTGGTGGCCGTGGACTTCGCGCGGGTCGTGAAACAGAAGCCCGGCGAGCAGCACCCGAACCTGCTGCGCTGGCGGGCGGCGATGGCGCTGCGGCCGTCAATGTCCTTGTAAGCTGCTCTCCATCCCTTGCGGGCATTGCGGCCGGCCTCCCTACAATCGCGCCCCTTTTCCCTGTTTTCCCTCACATCGCGCACATGGACATCGTCGTCAACGAAGAACTCAAGGCTTACATCGACCCGTTGACCGCGGAAGAACATGAAGCGCTGGAACGCAGCATCCTGGCCGAAGGCTGCCGGGACGCGCTGGTGCTGTGGGGCAATGTGCTGGTGGACGGGCACAACCGCTACGGCATCTGCCAGCAGCACGGCGTGCCGTTCCAGACGGTGCAGAACACCCGCTTCCAGAGCCTGGAAGACGTGCACCTGTGGATGATCGACCAGCACCTGGGCCGGCGCAGCGTGTCGGACTTCCAGCGTGGCGTGCTGGCGCTGCGCAAGCGCGAGATCGTCGCCACCCGGCGGCTGCGCAAGCAGGCCGAGCCGGCCGCGGAATTCAAGGCGCCGGTGGGCGACGAGCGCTTCGTGCCGCCCGAAAGCCAGCCCACGCCCAAGCCCGCCGACA
>NZ_VIDT01000613.1 GCF_006519715.1 Ideonella azotifigens | reverse complement strand
TGCCGCGCCGGCCGCCTCGGCTGCAAGCCATTGAGCGGAGTGCCCAGCGCATGAATTCCCGCTTCTTCATCGACCGACCCATCTTCGCGTGGGTCCTCGCCTTGTTCATCGTGGTCATCGGCGCGGCAGCCATCACCCGGCTGCCGGTCGCCCAGTACCCCACGGTGGCCCCTCCGTCCATCGTCATTTCGGCCGCCTATCCCGGCGCTTCGGCCCAGGTGCTGGAAGACAGCGTGCTGACCGTCATCGAGCAGGAGCTCAATGGCGCGCCGGGCATGATCTACATGGAGTCCAGCGCTGAAGCCACCGGCGCCGGCACCATCACCGTCACCTTCGAGCCGGGCACGGACGTGTCCATTGCCCAGATCGAAGTGCAGAACCGCCTGAGCCGCGCCACGCCGCGTCTGCCCAGCGCGGTCACGCAGCAGGGCGTGCGCGTCGACAAGGCGCGCTCGAACTTCCTGCTGTTCGTGATGCTGACGTCCAAGAACCCGGCCTATGACCCGGTGGCGCTGGGCGATTACGCGGCCCGCAACATCGTGCCCGAGCTGCTGCGGGTGCAGGGCGTCGGCCAGGCCCAGCTGTTCGGCACCGAGCGTGCAATGCGCGTGTGGATCGACCCGGCCAAGCTGGTCGGCTTCGGCCTGTCGGCGGCGGATGTCAACAACGCGATCCGCGCGCAGAACCTGCAGGTTTCGGCCGGCAGCATCGGCGCCTTGCCGACCGTGGCGGACCAGACACTGTTCGCGTCCATCAACGTCAACGGCCAGCTGGCTTCCATCGAGCAGTTCGGCCAGATCATGCTGCGCGCCAACGCCGACGGTTCGACCGTGCGCCTGAAGGACGTGGCGCGCATGGAACTGGGCGGCCAGAGCTATGCCAGCTCCTCGCGCCTGAATGGCGTGACGGCGACCGGCGTCGGCATCCAGCAGTCGCCGGGCGGCAACGCGCTGGCCACGGCCACCGCGATCAAGGCCCGCATGGTCGAGCTGCAGAAGTTCATGCCCGAAGGCGTGAGCTACGACGTGCCGTACGACAGCTCGAAGTTCGTCAAGATCTCGATCGAGGAAGTGGTCAAGACGCTGGCCGAAGCCATCGTGCTGGTGTTCATCGTGATGCTGGTGTTCCTGCAGAACATCCGCTACACCATCATTCCGACCATCGTCGTGCCGGTGGCCCTGACCGGCACCTTCGCGGTGATGCTGGCGCTGGGCTTCTCGATCAACGTGCTGACGCTGTTCGGCATGGTGCTGGCCATCGGCATCCTGGTCGACGATGCGATCGTGGTCGTCGAGAACGTCGAGCGGCTGATGGCCGAGGAAGGCCTGTCGCCGCGTGACGCGACGGTCAAAGCCATGGGCCAGATCACCGGCGCCATCATCGGCATCACCGTGGTGCTGGTCTCGGTCTTCGTGCCGATGGCCTTCTTCAGTGGCTCGGTGGGCAACATCTACCGCCAGTTCTCGCTGGCGATGGTGGCGTCCATCCTGTTCTCGGCGACGATGGCGCTGACCCTGACGCCAGCGCTGTGTGCCACGCTGCTCAAGCCGGTGCCGCACGACCACCACGAGAAGAAGGGCTTCTTCGGCTGGTTCAACCGTGGCTTCAAGCGCACCACCAAAAACTACGAGTCGCTGGTTGCGCGCATCCTGCCGCGCGCAGGCCGCTTCCTGGTCATCTATGCGGTGATCCTTGGTGCCGTGGGCCTGATGTACACCCGCCTGCCCACGTCCTTCCTGCCCAATGAAGACCAGGGCTACCTGATCGTCAACGTGCAGCTGCCGCCCGGCGCGGCGCTGTCGCGCACCGAGGCGGTGATGAAGCAGGTCGAAGGATTCTTCCTGTCGCAGCCCGAAGTGGACAAGGTCGTGGGCGTGCTGGGCTTCAGCTTCTCGGGTTCCGGCCAGAACGCTGCGCTGGCTTTCGTGCCGCTCAAGCCCTGGGACGAACGCAAGGGCAAGGAGCACAGCGCGCAGGCGCTGGCTGGCCGTGCCTTCGGTGCGCTGATGGGCATCCGTGATGCGTTCATCTTCCCGCTGTCGCCGCCGGCCATCCCTGAACTTGGCACCGCGACCGGCTTCAGCTTCCGGCTGCAGGACCGCACCGGCCAGGGCCACACGGCGCTGCTGAACGCTCGCAACCAGTTGCTGGGCATGGCCTCGCAGAACAAGATCCTGGCGGGCGTGCGGCCAGACGGCCTGGAAGACGCGCCGCAGCTGCAGCTTGACGTGGACCGCGAACGCGCCGCGGCGCTGGGCGTGACCTTCGACAGCATCAGCACCGTGCTGTCGACCGCGCTGGGCTCCAGCTATGTGAACGACTTCCCGAACGCCGGCCGGCTGCAACGCGTGGTGGTGCAGGCCGAGGCCAGCGCGCGCATGACGCCGGAAGACGTGCTCAAGCTCTACGTGCCCAACAGCAAGGGCCAGCAAGTCCCGCTGTCCGCGTTCACGTCGACCCGCTGGGTCAACGGCCCGATCCAGACCGTGCGCTACAACGGCTACCCGGCGATGAAGATCAGTGGTGACGCGGCACCGGGTTATTCCACCGGTGCGGCGATGGACGAGATGGAAAAGCTCGCGGGCCAGTTGCCGGCCGGCTTCGGCTTCGAGTGGACCGGCCAGTCGCGCGAAGAAAAGCTCTCGGGTTCGCAGGCCACCATCCTGCTGGCGTTCTCGATGCTGGCGGTTTTCCTGTGCCTGTCGGCGCTGTACGAAAGCTGGAGCATTCCAGTGGCCGTGCTGCTGGTCGTGCCGCTGGGCGTGCTGGGCTCGCTGTCGGGTGTGTGGTTGCGCGACATGCCCAATGACGTGTACTTCAAGGTCGGCCTGATCACCATCATCGGGCTGTCGGCGAAAAACGCGATCCTGATCATCGAGTTCGCCAAGGACCTGCAGGCCGAGGGCAAGAGCCTGCTGGCGGCCACGCTGGAGGCCTGCCATTTGCGCTTCCGTCCGATCATCATGACCTCGTTCGCCTTCATCCTCGGCGTGCTGCCACTGGCGATTGCCAGCGGTGCCGGCTCGGCCAGCCAGCGTGCCATCGGCACCGGCGTGATCGGCGGCATGATCACCGCCACGGTGCTCGCTGTGCTGCTGGTGCCGGTGTTCTTCGTCGTCGTGCGCCGCATCTTCAAGGGCGGCCATGAACTGCGCCACCATGGCGCCGTCATCTCGAGTTCGCACGCCGACCCCGCGGCCGTTGCCGCGATCACCGACAAGCAGGAGGGCCGTTGATGCGCCGCCATCGTTTCGCCTTTTCCGCGCTGCCGCTGGTCGCGAGCCTCTTGCTGGCCGGCTGCATCAACCTGACCCCCGAGCTGCAGCGTCCGGCGCTGCCGGTGCCGGCCAC
>NZ_VIDT01000612.1 GCF_006519715.1 Ideonella azotifigens | reverse complement strand
TTCAGCCTCAGCGTGCGCAACGGCGGCCTGGCCCTGCTCACCGCCGACAGCAGCGTAGGCAGTTCCGACGGCCTGCGGGTCGGCCCCTCGGCCTCGGCCATCAACCTCGAAAACTGCCTGGTCGTCTCCACCGCTGTCGCACTGCCGACGCTGGTGCAATCGCCCTCGGCCCAGTCCGCCCAGCAGGCCGGCTTTGCGGTCTTTGACGTGGTGGCAGCCGGCCAGGGCCCGCTGCGCTACCAGTGGCTCAAGAATGGCGCGGCAATTGCCGGCGCCACCGGGCCGCACCTGCTGGTGAGCAACCTGCAGGCCAGCGACAATGGCGCGGCCTTCCGCGTGGCCGTGACCAATGCCGCCGGCACCGTGACCAGCGAGCCCGCCAGCCTGACGGTGACGCCGGTGGATTCGGGCACCGGCACCCCGCCGGTGACACCGCAGCCGCCGGTTGAAACGCCCACCCTGAGCATCTCGGCCCAGCCGGCCAGCGCCAGCGTGGCCGTTGGCCAGACTGCCAGCTTCAGCGTCACCGCGGCCGGTGCCTCGGACCTGAGCTACCAATGGCGCCGCAACGGCGTGGCCATCGACGGTGCCACCGCTGCGAGCTACCAGACCGGTGCCGTGGCCTACGCCAACAACGGCGAGGTCTACTCGGTGCTGGTTTCCGGCGGCGGCACTTCGCTGGCCAGCGCATCGGCCAGCTTGAGCGTGGTGCTGCAGGTGGCCGCCAGCGGTGGCCACATCCTGGCCTCGATCGACAACTACGCGGCCTCGACCGTCCTGCATTTCGCCGACACCAACCGCAGCCGCACACCGGCGGCCATCGTGGCTGTCAGCACCGACACGCCGACGGCAGCCGCCCTGGCCATCGAGCCCGCCACCGGCGCCTACCCGCTGACCAACTACCAGCACAGCATCGAGTACAGCCTGAAGGACGGCAAGGTCAGCGCGCTGCGCAAGCGCTTCGACTTCTATGCCAAGAACGACCACTACTACGTGATCGACCACCTGGGCGCGACGGACGGCAGCGTCAGCTCGCGCCAGCTGTCCACGCTGGCCACGCAAGAGGTCTGCTCGCTGCAGTACATCACGCCGCAAGGCCAGGATGCAGCGGTGCCGTCCAGGGGCTGGCTGTTCATGCCGACGCCGGCCGCGGACGGCAAATGCCGCACCGCCGCGACGACGGAGAGCGCCAAGGCCGTGCGCATGGACATGAGCGCCACCGATGCGCCCGTCGCCATCGGCAAGCCCATGGCCCGAGTGTCGGATGCCTCCGGCGCCTTCCTCGGCCTGGTCGTGCTCGAGGGCAACCAGATCAGGCTGCTGGACGCCGACCTGAAGCCCAAGGCGGACCTCTACACCATTGCCGGTGACGGCAGCTTCCGCTACCGCGACACCATGCCGGCCCAACCGGACCTGTGGCTGTTCAGCGATGTCGGCCAGGTGTGGGCGGTCAACCTGAAGAAGCCGTCCGTGCGGGTGCCGGTGACCACGCTGTCGTCCGGCGAGTTCATCACGCGCAATGCCAGCGACGGCACCACGGCCTACATCGGCATCACCGATGGCGTCACCACGCGCATCGTGAGATTCAACGCCGACCTGAGCACCAGCACGCTGGCGACGATGAGCGGCCGGCTGACGCAGCTGCGCCTGACGCCGACCACGGTCGCCGCGGTGGTGCTGTCCACCCCCGCCACTGACGACTACCTGTCCACCGCCGCGGGCCAGCTGGTCAGCGTGGCCAAGGCCAGCGGCGCCGTCACCGTGCTGCGCGCCTTGTCCGGTGGCGAGACGCAGGGCTACATGGTCGCCTCGGCCGAAACGCTGTACATGCCGCTCTACAGCAACGACTTCGCGACGGCGAACACGCTGGTCGTCGGCTCGGATGGCAGCAGCCCCGAAGTGCTGCCCTTCACCGACACTTACGACGAGATCGCCCCGGCGCTGGGCACGCCGGCCGAAGTCTTCGGCTCGAACGTGGGAGCGGTGATGCTGGTGCAAGGCCCCAACCAGGGCAGCACCGCCGCACCGCGCGTCCTCGTCGCCCAGGGTGCCACGCGCACGCTGACAAGCTATGCGGACCCGGCGCCGAACGACCCCGCCTGGTCGATGGAGCCCAACGCCTTCGACCGCGCCCTGCAACTCGGCCAGCCCGCCGTGCTGGTCCGCAGCAGCAACACCAGCACCGACCTGTACGCCTACCGCAGCGGCACCGCCGGCCTGACCAAGGTCGGCAGCACCGCCAGCCCCCTGAAGATCCGCCCTGCAGCGCGCAGCACCGCCAGCGCAGCCACGCAGCGCAAAACCCAGGCCCGCACGCGGCTGGGCGCACAGTGAACTGAAGCGGGGGCTGGCGACCGCCCCTGCATCAACCTGAAGGCCCCCATCGCAAACGCCCCGCCGTCATCGGCGGGGCGTTTTTCATGGATGGCTTCAAGCGGGTGCCGGCACCACCCGCGGTCCCCAGCGCCAGGTGAGCAAGGTGCCCAGCGTGACGGCGACCACGGCGAAGGCCGGTGCGCCCAGCGCGCCCACATGGTCCACCAGCAAGCCGCCTCCGATGGCGCCCGACGCGATGGCGATCTGGAAAGCGGCCACGATCAGGCCGCCTGCCGCCTCAGCCTGGTCCGGCGCGGCGCGCACGATCCAGGTCTGGAAGCCGACCGGGAAGGCGCCGAAGGCAAAGCCCCACAGACTGACGGCGACGGCGGTGACGACAGGCGAGCTGCCGGCCACCAGCAGGCTCGCGGCCAGCAGCACGATCAGCGCACCGCCAGCCGCGATCGCGTGGCGATCGCTGCGCCCGGCCAACCAGCCACCCGCGAAGTTGCCGAAGAAGCCGCCAATGCCATAGCCCAGCAGCACGGCCGAGATCTCCTCCACCGGCAGCCGCGTCACCTGCTCCATCACGGCGCGGATGTAGGTGAAACCGGCGAAGTGGCCCGAGATCACCAGCAGCACTGCCAGCAATGCAAAGCGCACGGCCGGCCGCGTGAACAGCTCGCCCATGGCCCGCAGGCTGGACTCGCCATGCGGCGGCAGGGCCGGCAGCGTGATCAGCTGCACTGCAAACGCCAGCACGCCAACCGCCCCGGCCGCGACGAAGGCGCTGCGCCAGCCCCACAGCTCGCCCATCCATGCGCCCACCGGCGCCGCGCACACCGTGGCAATGGACACGCCGGTCAACACCAGTGACATGGCGCGCGGAAACAGCGGCGCGGGCACCAGCCGCATGGTCAGCGCCGCGGCCATGGACCAGAAGCCGCCCAGGGCAATGCCCAGCACCACCCGCCCGGCCAGCAGCACGCCCAGCGATTGCGCGGTGGACGCCAGCACGTTGGACAGCAGCAGCAAGG
>NZ_VIDT01000611.1 GCF_006519715.1 Ideonella azotifigens | reverse complement strand
AGGCACGGCCGTGATGCCGCCGGGCACGCCACGGTTGGTGTACATCACAGGCGCACCGGGCGACTGGCGCGGCGGCTGGTAGTTCGGCGGCAGGCGCACATGGGTGTAGTTGATGCTCTGCACGTAGCGCGGCGAGTAGCGGTAGTACGGCACAAACACTTCACGCGGCGCCAGCGGCACCCAGCCGACGACCGGCCCGCTGCCAACCGAGACCGACACGTT
This sequence comes from Ideonella azotifigens, assembly GCF_006519715.1. Lineage (GTDB taxonomy): Bacteria > Pseudomonadota > Gammaproteobacteria > Burkholderiales > Burkholderiaceae_C > Ideonella > Ideonella azotifigens. Next base: position 3,132 of record NZ_VIDT01000611.1, on the reverse strand, counting down.
CCAGCCCGGGCCGGAACCGCCCACCCAGGCAACCATGGCCGGCGCATACACCGGGCGGCGCACGTACTGGCCTGGTGCCCAGCACCAGCGGCCACGCCAGTTGACCCAGCGGCCGTAGTGGAATGGTGCGAAGCCCCAGGCGGCATCGTCCTGCCAGGTCCAGCCCCATGGGCTGACCCAGATCCAGCGGCCGTAGCGGTACGGCGCCCAGTCTGTCTGCACCACCGTCGGCGTCCACACCGCACCGTACTCCGGGTGTGTGTCCCAGTTGCCCTGGCCAGCCAGGTCTTCTGCACCGGTCATCTCGGGCGAAACCGGGTAACGCTGCTGATCGGCGCGTGGCGGCTCGCGGCCATCTTCATACAGCGCCCAACGCTCGAAATCGTCGTCTGCCGGGGCACCCCAGCTCAGCGCCAGCGGGCCGCGGCCTTCGTTGCTCAGGATGGCGCGCTGGCCGGTTCGCAGCGCCACGCTGCGGCTGTCGCTGTTGAACTGCAACTCGCCAGTCAGCACGCTGGCCTGTTCCTGATCGTCGGACACATCCACCCGGAACAAGCCGGTGCTGCGCGGCAGATAACTGCCCTCACGGGTGTTCAGCGACACCTCCCGGATCAACTCCGGCTCGCGCACCCGCACAATGGCACTGCCGCTGTAGAGCCGCAGGTCCACGCGGTCATCGTCCAGGCGCTCGATCGCCAGGTCGGTACGTTCGTCCAGCCGCACGGTGGTCGAGCCGATCTGCAGTTCCAGCCGAGATTCGCGGTCGGTGGTCAGGCGGTCACCGGTGGTGAAGGGGCGATTGCGCTGCAGGTCGAACCATTCACGCTGGCCTTGCTCCTGCATCCAGGCCTGGCCACGCACCTGGGCCACGCGGCCGACACGGCCTGGCGGATCGTCTTCCGCCTGCGCTGCCGGCGCCGCGGCCACCCAGAGGGCCAACACCGCCAGGGCGGCACCGGCACCTCGGCGCCATGCGCTGCCCCGGGTTCCCGTCACCCGGCCAGCCGGGCGCTTCGAAGACAAAAAGGATTGCATGCGGGGACTAACGTTCAGGCCGCCATCTGCGCTGACCCACTGCGGGTCAACCCCAGCACCAGCCGTATCCATTGGTGACAAAGCCACGCTCAACCCGGGGCCAAAGCTCACGGTTTTCAGGCAATCCGCGCGCCCGAAGCCCGCTTCAGGCGCCGGAGATGGCCAGGCTGGTGAGTTCGACCGATTGCGACATGCCTTGCGAGCAGCCGTCCAGCCACACTCGCAGCAGCGGTGCGCTGGTATCTGCGCTGACCGTGGGCGCACCGGAGAGCGCGGCCACGCCGTTGTAGCTCGCCGTCCAGGCCAGGCTGGGGCCGCCTTCCAGGTGCAAGGTGCCGGGCATCGCGTTGAAGCCGACCACGTTCCAGGTGTAGCGCTGGCCACGGTAGACCAGTTCCAGCCGCGGCACGTCGGTGTCGAACTGGCCCAACCCCAGGTCCCAGCGGCTGACTTTCAGGTCAATCGCCAGGCGCTCGTAGCTGCCGGCGCTGAGGTGGGACTCGGTCAACGCCACCTCGGCCGCCGCTTTCGGGCAGGCCACGCTGCCGGTGACCGGATCGGTGATGTAGAGCGCTGCGGCCATCTTCAGCAGGCCATTGCCCAGCGTGGTGCTGGCGGCGCTGGCCGGCTCGGCAGTCAGCTGCCAGCCGTCGGCGCTGCTGAAATCCCATTGCTGCGCGACCGTCAAGCCGCCGCTGTTTCCGGAGCTTCCCGAGCCGCCGGAACCGGCCGGCGTCGAGCTGCTGCCATCGCTGCCTCCACCGCCGCCGCCACAGGCGGAAACCGCCATCGCCAGCGGCAACAGGCAGGAGGAAAGGGGAAACAGGCGACGAAACAGCATCATGGGGCATCGGCAGGAACAGGCCGTGCGGGCGGCGTGGCATCGCCACAGCCAACCTCTTCCGGCGGAAGCGCATTGTCCAACGGTTGCACCGTCACGGCCACCCGTGGCAACGCGCGGCCACCGCCGCGGATCACGCCGCGCAGCGGCGCCACATCGCCATAGTCGCGGCCCCAGGCCAGCGTCACGTGGTCCATGCCAGCCGGCACGTCGTTGGTCGGGTCCAGCGCCACCCAGCCCTGCTCAGGGCACCAGATGGCCATCCAGGCATGCGAGGCATCGGCGCCGATCAGCCGCGGCTGGCCTTCTGGCGGGTTCGTCAACAGGTAGCCGCTGACGTAACGGGCCGCCAGGCCCAGCGAGCGGCAGGCACCAATCATCACGTGGGCAAAGTCCTGGCAAACGCCGCGCGACAGCGCCAGCGCCTCGGTCGCCCGGGTGTTCACCGAGGTGCTTTGCGGCTGGTAGGCCATGCGCTCGTTGACCAGTTGCATCAAGGCCAGCGCGCCGCCCATCACCGAGCGGCCCGGCGTGAAGGCCAGCCGGCCGAAGGCGGCCAGCTGCGGCGAGCGCGGCGCGAAATGCGAAGGCAAGGTGAACTCGACCGCCTCGGCATGCGCCACGCCAGCGTGGTAACGCAGCGCCTCGGCCACGTCTTCCCACGCCGGGCTGTTTTCGGGGTCAGGGGCTGCGGCAGGCGTGAGCCCCACCTCGAAGCGGGAGCTGACGCACAGCCGCTCATGCACCCGCGAATGGCTGAAGGCCAGCCGGCCATTGCCCCAGCAGTCGAAGCTCATCTGGGTGGCGGGCGCCGGGCCGGTGTCACTGGCCAGTTCTTCCCATTCGTCGGGTGCCGGGTCGATGGACAGCGACCAGTCGCGCACCAGCTGGCTGTCGGTGGCGCGCGGACTCAGGTAGGCCACGTGATGCGCCAGCTCCACCGGCGCGTCATAGGCATACAGCGTGTCGTGCTGCACGCTCAGCCAGCGCATTTCTTCATCCGTCTCGCTGCTCATCTCGCCGCTCATTGCCAGACCAGGTGATCCACCGCGCCAACGTGCGAGAACATCTTGCGGCCGATCGCGTCCGACAGTGCCAGCGCCTGCTCGCTGCAGTCGCGCAAGGCGGTGATCAGCGCAGTGTGGCTGCCGTCCTCGTCGCACGCGGCCAGTTCGGCCAGCGGCCAGGACTCCGGCGTGGGCAGCGGCGCGGCCACTTCCGCGGCCCAGGCCGCCTCGTGGCGGGCCAGTTTCAGG
>NZ_VIDT01000610.1 GCF_006519715.1 Ideonella azotifigens | reverse complement strand
GCGGTCGAACTGGACGACACCGGCGACGGCGTGATGCTGGGCGAAGACAGCTGGCGCTCGCGCATCGAGGCCGCGTTGACGGCAGAGCGCGCGCACCTGGTCGAATTCCCGCTGATCGACGCGTCCCGCGCCGTGCTGCTGCGCGAATGCCCGCTGCGCCTGCAGCTCGACGAAGGGGCGGAGCCGCTGTCCGGTGCCAAGTGGTTGCCGATGGCGCGCCGCACCCAGCTGACCGCCCGCATCGACCTGGTCGCTGCCGACCTGGCCTTGCGCGCGATCGCCCGCGACGGCATCCCCCGTTCGGTCAACCTCAGCCCGCACTCGCTGAAAGACAGCGCGCTGATGCCGCAGCTGCGCAGCCTGCTGGACCTGCACCGCGCGGCCTCGCCCGGCCTGTGGCTCGAAGTGGATGAAGCCGGCGCGTTCAACGAACTGCGCCTGCTGCGCGAACTGGTCAGCATGGCGCATGCCCATGGCGCCCGTGTCGGTCTGGAACATGCTGGCGAACACATCGCCGAACCCGGCGTGCTGCTGGAGGCCGGTCTCGACTTCATCAAGCTCGACGCCAGCGTGACCGAAGGCCTGGCCCACGACGACGCCCGCATCCAGCACGTGGCCAGCAGCGTGCGCATGCTGCACGGCCTTGACCTGAAGGTGTACGCCGAAGGTGTGGCCGACGCCGCCGACGCCGACGCGCTGTGGCAATGCAACATCGACGGCATCACCGGCCCGGCCGCGGTGCCGGCCGACGCGCTGGCGGCCTGAGGGCCGACCCACCATACCGAACTCAGCCGTGGACGCCGCACCGACGCCCGCCGCCGACCCGATGCCCACGCCCCCGTTCCAGCCCGACCTGGACGCCTGCTGCGGCAATGGCTGCGACCCTTGCGTGTTCGACCTCTACGACCTCGCAATGGACGAGTACCGCCAGGCGATGCGCGCCTGGCGGGCGCGGCATCCCGATTCGGCGACGGGCAGCTCCTGACGCGAAACGCGGGCAGCTACAGGATGTCGCCGGTGTGCACCTCGAAGCGGCCGGTCTTGCGGTCTTCGAAGTAGTGCAGCAGGGTGTCGCGCACGGTGCGGAAGGCGATTTCGTCCCAGGGGATTTCGTCTTCGCGGAAGAGCTTGGCTTCCAGGGTTTCGGGGCCGGGGTTCAGCGTGGTGTCCAGCATGCGGGCCAGGTAGAACAGGTGCACCTGGCCGACGCGCGGCACGCTCAGCACGGTGAACAGGCCCTGCATCTCGATCTGCGCGCCGGCTTCTTCGTCGGTTTCGCGTTCTGCACCCTGGGCCGTGGTTTCGCCCAGCTCCATGAACCCGGCCGGCAGCGTCCACAGGCCGTAGCGCGGCTCGATGGCGCGGCGGCACAGCAGCACCTGGTCCTGCCAGACCGGCACAGTGCCCACCACGTTGAGGGGGTTTTCGTAGTGCACGGTGTGGCACTGGCTGCAAACCGCGCGCGGCCGGCTGTCGTCCGCTGGCACGATGTAGGCGGTGGGCGAACCGCAGGCGCGGCAGTGACGAATGGAGCGCTCGAGCAGCATGGCTTTGCAGTGTAGCGGGCAGGCCGCAGCGCTTTGCCGGCTGCATGGCATCATCGTCGTCCACCCTTCGTTTTCCCCCTCATTTGCCGCCGGTAGCCGCCACGGCGCCGGCTCCGTGCCGCCATGAGCCTTGTCTTTCCCGCCCCCGCCGTCATCACCGTGCCAGTCGCCGGCGCCAGCAGCGATCAATTCCCGGTTCGCCGCATCTATTGCGTCGGCCGCAACTACGCCGAACACGCCATCGAGATGGGTGCCACCGGCCGCGAGCCGCCGTTCTTCTTCATGAAGCCGGCCGACGCGATCCTGGCCGTGCCGCAGGGCGAGACCGGCCACATGGCCTACCCGACGCTGACCCACAGCCTGCACCACGAAGTGGAACTGGTGGTGGCCATCGGAAAGGGCGGCAAGGACATCAGCGCCGAAGCCGCAGGCGAGCACATCTGGGGCTACGCCATCGGCCTGGACATGACCCGCCGCGACCTGCAGAACGACATGAAGAAGCAGGGCCGCTCGTGGGAGATCGGCAAGGCTTTCGAGCAGTCCGCGCCCATCGGCCCGCTGCATCCGGTCGCCAGCACCGGCGAGCTGACCAGCGGCGCGATCACACTGGAAGTCAATGGCGAGCTGCGCCAGCGAGGCGACCTGTCGGACCTGATCTGGAACGTGCGCGAGACCATCGCGGTGCTGAGCCAGGGCTGGGAACTGGCGCCCGGTGACCTGATCTACACCGGCACGCCGGCAGGGGTTGGCGCGGTCAAGGTGGGTGACACGCTGCGCTGCGAGATCACCGGACTGGGCAGCCTGGTGGTCGAGATCGTTGCAGGTGCGTGACACGAAACCCGTGATGGAGCTCTACAACTACTTCCGCTCGGCGGCCTCGTACCGGGTGCGCATTGCGTTGGCGCTCAAGGGCCTGGCCTATGACTACAAGCCGGTGCACCTGGCACGCAGCGAGCAGATGGGCGAGTCCTACGCCGCCGTGTCGGCCACCCGGCTGGTGCCGCTGCTGCGCGACGGTGAAGCCTCGGTGCACCAGTCGCTGGCCATCATCGAGTACCTGGACGAGACGCACCCCGAGCCACCGCTGCTGCCGGCGGACCCGCTGGGCCGGGCCCAGGCCCGCGCGCTGGCGCTGGACATGGCTTGCGAGATTCACCCGCTGAACAACCTGCGCGTGCTGCGCTACCTGGTCAAGGACCTGGGCCTGTCGGAAGAGGACAAGACCCGCTGGTACCGGCATTGGACCGAGACCGGCCTGGCCACGGTCGAGCGCCAGTTGCAAGTGCAGGCGGGCCGCTTCAGCATGGGCGACACGCCGGGGCTGGTCGACTGCGTGCTGGTGCCGCAGATCTTCAACGCCCAGCGTTTCCAGTGCCGGCTGGACCATGTGCCGCAGGTCATGAAGGTCTTCGACGCCTGCATGGCCTTGCCAGCGTTCAGCGAGACGCATCCAGCGCGCTGTCCCGATGCCGAATGAGTTGGTGACGGATTCGATCTGGCTGCACGCCAGCGGTTTGCCGGCGGAGGCTGCAGGGTTGATGAGCACCCGGGCCGGCGGCGTCAGCCTTGGACCGTGGGCCAGCCTGAACCTGCGGCCACCGGGCCTGCGCGGCGACAACCTCGACGTGCCCGAGTCGATCTGGCGCAACCAGCAGCGTTTTGCCGCCGCGCTGGGCGGCGCCAAGCCTGTCTACCTGGACCAGGTGCACGGCACGCGGGTGGTGCACCTGCGGGCCGGTGAAACTCCGGTGGACGCGCAAGGCCGGTCGACCGAGTTCTGGCAAGCCGACGCCAGCATCACCACCGAGC
>NZ_VIDT01000061.1 GCF_006519715.1 Ideonella azotifigens | reverse complement strand
TGCGGCTCAAGGAATCAAATGACTGCTGTCGCTGCGCTTGAAATGGATTTTGCAGGGCCGACGAAGTAGGAACTGCGCGGCAGGTCCAGTTCGCTGAGCAGCTCCGCCAGGGTATAGGTCGCTCTGAGGGCATCAACCAGCTGTGTCTTCTCCCGGTTCGTCAGCTGCTGTCGGTCGATGCCCAGTTCTTTTTTTTAGCAGTTCATTCGCCTTCTTCAGCAGGTCCTTCTCGAGCTGCAGACGCCTGATGTCGCGCCGCAGGGCCTCGACCTGTTGTTCCAGTTCGGCTCGATCAGAGTTTGACGGGGCATCTTGCTGGCGCTTCATGGGTACGGGTGCGTCGTGGCCGAGCAACTGATTCTTCCACTTGTACAGCGAGCCTCGGGACACGCCCACATCGTCGGCCACCGCTTGCGCGCTTGCCGGGCGCATGCACAAGGCGATGACAGCGGACTGCTTGGCTTCCGGCGCCAGTTCAGCGACTCGACCAGTGGCGCGGGCACGCCCCTGCGGATGGGCCTGTTCGATCCACGCAGACAACAGATCCCGCGAGGGATAGCCCAGCGCTTTGATCGTCGCCACGATGCAGCGACCGTGCTCGAGATAGTGCTCGACGGCACGATCCTTCTGCGCTTGGGAGTACATCGGCTGGCGCGTATAACCGGCGGACAAGTCGCCGCGCTTCTCGTACTCGCGATACCAGTCCTTCAAGGCGTTCTCGGTCGGGTAGCCGAGCTGGCGAATCGTCAAGCCGACGCGCTTGCCCAGCTTGATGTAGAGCCGTATGGCGCGAAGCCGATCTTCGTATGAGTACATGAACTACCTCCAGGTAGTCCAAGAAATCGTCCGCACCCCCGGTGGCTCAAATTTGGATCGGCGCCAACACTCATTGCCATGCGATGTCAGAGACAGCTGTTCTCCCATCGGCGCGTGCCGGGAAAGCAGCGCCGGGGGCCTTGGCCAGGATGGGCTGCCAGTCGGCCTGCCATCGCCTGAGCGCAGCGTCACTGCCGCGGAAAGTCAGGTCCAGGAACGCCAGAGAGAGCTCGGCGGTCGCTGCCTTCACCTTCGGATTCAACGCCGCGCCGCCCGTGAGGGAACGGTCGGTGAAGACGCTGTGCGAGCCGCCTTGGAAGACTGCGAGCAGCTTGCGAGGGTCGGCGATGGCGTCGAACACGGCCAGCCGATCGACCAGGCCCGAGCGGTAGCCGGGAATCTCGATCACGTCGTCGGTGGCCGTCACATGGACCGTCGGCATCGACACATGGGCGAGCACTGTTGCCAAGTCGGCTTCGCCGTAGAACGGCGGTGCAGAGATGACGATGGCGGCCGAGAAGCGGGGATCGTGGCAGTCGACCGTGCGGCCCTGCCGGACCACCTGTGCCCCTGCGATCAGCAGCGTGGTGTTCGCGCCGTATGAGTGGCCGGCCGCGACAAGGCGACGAGGGTCCACGGCGGCACCAAGCGCACCGGTTTCATCGGAAAGCATGCGGTCCAGCGCAAAGCGCATGTCGGCGGCCCGGGCCATCGCCTCGCTTTCCTGTGCCGCCGCCTGCAACCGGCCCACCACGCCGAACGGGTTGCCGCGCCAAAGCGCGGCGTCGCTGCCAACATGCTGCACGTGCAGGCTTGCCACGCCCCGGGATGACCAATGCTTGCCAAGGTAGCTGTACCCCTGCCGCGAGCCGCCGATGCCGTGGGAGAACACGACCAGTGGCACCCTGGTCGTGGGCGACAGATCGGCTGGCCAGTACAGGCGTGAAGGCACGGGACGTGAACGTTGCGCGTCGACCCAGTCGAAGTCGTGCACCCGGTACGGCGGCACGGCAGGCTGCGCCCGCACCAACGCCGGCAACGGAAGAGCTGTTGTGGCCAACAGGGCGCAAAGCCTTCGCCGCCGCGGGTCCGCCGGCGCGCCGGTGCCGGTAATCAAAAGCCGGCTCCGGTGAGCCTGGCCGATTCAACCCACAGGCGCGCCGCATCCTTCTCGTCGAGTGCCTGGAGTGGCATTCGGGCTGCAGCGGGGTGGCCCCGTGTCTCGCTGAGCCTGTCGGGGCCGTAGTAGCCGCCGCCTTTGGCCTGGGGCGCGGTTGCAGCGTAGAGCGTGGGCAGGGCCCCTTGCGCGGCAGGCTGAAACAGGAACCACAAGAAGCGGCGAATCATGGCTTGAGGGCTGGCAGCGCCGGCGCCGTTGGGCAGCAGGTCCGTGCGCGCGATGCCCGGATGCGCGGCGACACTTTGCAGGCCCCAGCCGTTGGCGTCGCTCTGGCGCTGAAGCTCGAACGCGAACATCAGGCAGGCCAGCTTGGATTGGCCGTAGGCCACCATGGGCTTGTAGCCGCGCTCGGATTGCAGGTCGTCGAAATGCAAGGCGCCCGCTCGGGCTGCGACGCTGGACAGGCTGACGACACGTGGCTGGCTGCCCTTTCGCAGCAGGGGAAGCAGGTGTGCGGTCAGCGCGAAGTGGCCGAGGTGGTTGGTGCCGAGCTGCAGCTCAAAGCCGTCGACCGTCAGCTCGCGCCGTGGCGGCGCCATGACGGCGGCATTGTTGATGAGCAGGTCCAGGCTGCCCTGAGTGGTGCGCAGCCTCGCAGCGAACGCCTTGATGGTCTCAAGGCTGGCGAGGTCCACGGGCTCGAAGCTCACCTCGGCCGCCGGCACGCTGCGCCGTATCGCTTCGACTGCAGCGGCGCCCTTTTGAGGATTGCGCCCGGCAATGATGACCCGCGCACCAGCCCGGGCGAGCGCCAATGCGTCGTGGAAGCCCAGGCCTCCAGTGCCGGTGACGACCGCGGCGCGGCCTGTTTGCGGGGGGATGTCAGATGCGGTCCAGGGCGCCATGTGTCCTCGTGTATGGTATCTTGGATGCAGAAATAACTGCACTAAGTGCAGTTTGTACCGCACTTGGTGCAAATACACAAGAGCCCTTCCATGTCGGAAACGTCCCACCTGGCGCCTGGCGCGTCCACCGAAGGCCTGCGAGAGCGCAAGCGACGCGAGACGCGCGACCGAATCGCCGAAACCGCCCTGCGCCTGTTCCTCGCCAACGGCTTCGAAGGCACGACGCTGGACGTCATCGCCGCCGAATCGGGCATTTCCCGGCGCACCTTCTTCTCGTACTTCAAGTCCAAGGACGACATCCTGCTGTTCTCGCAGGACGTCCATTGGCGAGCCATCTACGCCGACTTGTTGAAGACTTCGCCGGACGTGCCGCCACTGGATGCCGTGCGGGACATCTTCGTGAAGCACATGGCGCGCTACAGCACCGAAGAGATGGTGGCCATCGACACGCTGATGCGGTCAAGCGCCACGCTCCAGTCGCGCAAGCAGGCCTTTTACGCGGAGCAGGAACAGGTGCTTTTTTCGCAGCTTTGCGAAGTCTGGCGCCAGCCAGAGCGTCGCACCGCGCTGCGCATGGTGGCCATGGTGTCGATGGGGGCGATGCGGCTGACGGCACAGACCTGGCACGAGCAGCCCAGTCCCAGAAAGCCGATGGCCAAGCTGCTGCGTGAAACCTTCGAGAGCCTGAAGTCCGAGCTTTGAACCCAAGGTCTTGCCGGGCCGGTTCTCGGCCGCCCTCGCGGGCCAGGCGCGCCCGCGATCAGGCGCCGCTTGTCGCACGGGCTACAGCAGCGCCAGGATTTCCTTGCGCTTTTGCTGGTATTCCTCTTCGCTGATCAGGCCGCGCTCGCGCAGCCGCTTCAGGGTCAGCAGGCGCTGCTCGATCTCGTCGGCCGAGACGGCCTCGCGTGCGCGCGGCGCAGGGAGCGTCGCGGCCGCGGCAGGCGAGGGCATCGGCACCGCTGCGGCGGGTGCCGCAGCGCTTGGCATCACCAGCGGCACTTCCAGCCAGTCGGAGCGCTTGCTTGCCGCGGAAGCGCTTTGCAGCACGGCGTTTCCGGCCTTCGCGCGGGCGCCGAATTCGAAGTCAGGCCGGGTGTGCGTGCCGCGGGCACGGTCGAAGAAATCGAACCGTGCGTCGTGCACGATCAATTGCAAGGCGCCGCCCTGGACGAACAAGCGGGCGGTCACCGCGCTGGGGACGAAGAAGCTGCCATCGTCCCGCCGAGCCGACGAGACGAAGACGACATCGTCGGAGGGGGCCGCAATCGCGAGCGCCTTCGAAAGCGATTCGGCAAGGTCCTTGAGCTCGCCGTTGCTGAACAGGGGCGCGTCGGCGTTGGCGGTCTGCGAACGGATCGCCCTCAGCTGCGCCAGCAGCAGATCGGCGGGCACCCGGGTCGGGTGCTGGTTGGGTGCTGCGCCAGCCTCGATGGACACGAGCCGCACCTCGGAATAGTCGCCAAGCGTCCAGGTGCGCTGGCGAGCGGGCGCGCTGGACGCGGCCTGCTGCGCGGCACTGGAAAGCGACCCGATGCCCGCATGAACCGGCGCGGCGACGGCGATTGCCGCACCTGCCATCAGCACGACGCGAGCAGTTTGACAGAGCTTGGTTTTCATGGCGCAAACGATAGCACCGTCGCCTGGTCGGGGCTGCGAAGCGATTCAAACCGTGCTCACGTCGCGCAAGGCGCTGGTGAAGTCTCGCCTGCAGGCGGCAACTTTGGCCAAGCCTGGTTGCATGCTTGCGAAACCGGCCACGCCGCATTTGCAGACGGCGCTTGGCGGCTTGCTGCGATCAGGACGCCGAGGCAGGCCCTTCCTGCGGCGGCCAGTGGTGGGTTTCGGCCTGGCACGACACGCACCAGGCATAGAGTGCGTCGTACATCACCAGGCCGTGCCGCAGCATCTCGTGGTCATCGGCAAAGGTCTTGGACAGGCCCAGCGAGATGGCGTATAGGCCGGCCGATTGCGGCGCCAGGTCCAGGCGCGAGGTGTCGGCGCCCCGCACGATGGTGGCCAGCTGGGCGAGCGCGGGTTGCTGCAACTGGTACTTCGCAAGGAAGGCATCGAAGCTGCAGAGCTCGCCCACGTGGGTCATCTCCACGCCGGGAATGTCATAAGGCACCGCGCCGGTTTGCCGGGCGACTTCCAGCACCTGACTTGCCGGCACGTAGAGGAATTCGGGCGCCTTGTCGATGAAGCGGGCGATCAGCCACGGGCAGGCGATGCGGTCGATCTTCGGGCGTTCGCGGGTGACCCATTTCATGAGCCGGCTCCTTTGTCCTGCGTTGGCAAGTCTTTGCGCAGCAGGGGACGAGTCTGGATGTTCACGGCAGCCCCCGGGATGGTGACGCGAATGGATGCTGTCGCTCGGGTTGTGGCATTCAGGCGCCTGAATGAACCATCAGCGGATGCACCACCAGGCCGATCAGCGCAGCCGAGACGACGATGACCGGCTCGGTGACCTTCTTGAAGCGCCACAGCACCAGGGCCGTGACCAGCGCCAGCACGGCGGTCACCCAGTCGGTGATGGAGCGCTGGCCGATGACGATCACGGCGCCGGCAATGGCCCCGATGGCCGCGGCCGTGACGCCATCGACAAAGGCCACGATGGCGGGCCGCTTGCCGTACTTCTTGAAGTACGGCGCCGGCAGCACCGTCAGCAGGTAGCAGGGCAGGAAGGTGGCCACGGCGGCCACCACCGCGCCCCAGAAGCCGGCCACCAGGTAGCCGATGAAGCCAGTGGTGATCACGACGGGGCCGGGGGTGATCATGGCCACGGCCACCGCGTCGACGAATTGCCGGTCGGTCAGCCAGCCGTATTCCTTGACCACGCCGCTGTACAGGAAGGGCACGATGGCCAGGCCGCTGCCGAACACGAAGCTGCCGGCATAGGCGAAGTAGGCGCCGATCTTGGCCAGCTTGGCGGTGTCCACCGTGTCCAGCGCGAACATCGCCACCAGCGGCGCGGCAACACCGTTGACGCTGCCGCGCTTGAGCCAGGCCGGCGGCACACGCCAGAACCAGACCAGCACGCCCGCGCCGAGGAACAGCCAGATCACTTCGGACTGGGTGATGACCGTGACCGCCAGGCTGACCGCGAAGATGGCCCACAGCAGCTTGTCCTTGCCGATGTTCTTGGTCGTGAGCTTGTAGGCGCTCATCGCGATGATGCCGATCACCGCCGCGCCGACACCGTAGAAAACAGCCTGCATCCAGCCGATGCCGCCGAACGAGACATAGGCGGTGCCCAGAGCCACCACCATCACGAAGGACGGCAGCACAAAGGCCAGCCCGACCAGGGTTGCACCGGTCAGGCGGTAGTGGGCGTAGCCCAGGTAGATCGCCAGCTGGGCCGCCAGCGGTCCGGGCATCAGCTGGGCGATGGCCATGCCTTCCTTGTAGTCGGCCTCGGTGAACCAGCGGCGTTTCTCCACCAGGTCGCGGTACATGTAGCCGACCAGGGCCACCGGGCCGCCGAAGCCCCAGGTGCCCAGGCCCAGCATGTAGGCCACAAGCTGCCAGAGCGTGTAGGAGGGCTGCGCGGGCAGGTCGATCGGTGGGCTTGTCGGGTCGCTCATGGGGTTCTCCTTCTCCTCAGGTCCTGTTCTTGGTGGGGTCGCGCTGAAAGTAGGCGTGGAGGGAATCGAGCACAGTGGCCATCTCGGCCAGCAGCGCGTCGTCGTCGTCGCCGAGGCGCTCGCGAGCGCCCGACAGCACGGCCTCGAAGCCCAGCGCCTCGGGCACCGGCTCGCCGCCCACGTCGAGCTGGTGGACCATCGCGGCCAGGCGGCCGAGCGCCGCGTCGCCTTCGAGGCCGAAGCTGAGCATCAGCGTCTCGAAGGTCACGAAGTGGTCGACGTGCGAGAAGCTCGCACCATCGAAGTCGAAGCCCAGCGCGTCGGCAGGGCAGTCCGCCGGTTGCTGCAGCCACAGGAAACGCGCCTGAGGGTCGATGAAGCGGCGGATCAGCCACGCGCTGGCAACGCGGTCGACCCACAAGCGCCGCCGAGTCGCCCAGAGGCGCCCCTGGTAGGCGTCGGCGCGCAAGCGAGGCACCTGGCCTTCGACTTCCTGCGGCTCGTTCGGTGACAACAGCCGCTCCACGCGGCGGCTGAAATCCGTCCAAGCGGCGTCTGCTTCCAGGCTGGCGTCGCCAGGGAAGAAGTCGATGGCGCGCAGCGCGTGGAAGTCGCGGTGCAGCTTTCTTTGCAGCCGCGCCAGTTCTGAGGGCGCGAGGCCAGGCAGCGTGGCTGCTGCCTTCTTCCAGGCCGCGATGAGCGCTGCGTAGTCCTCGGAGCGGTCGAACAAGGCCGGAAAGGCCAGCGCTTCGTCGGCCCCGGTGGGGCTGGCTTCCATGGTCCAGGCGCTGCCGCCTTCGCGAAGACAGGCCTCGGCGAGCTCCCGCAGCGCGGCCTCGTGCCCGGCTCGGCGCGGCAGCAGGTAGACGCCGTCACGCAAGGCGGCGCAGCCCTGGGCCTTGAGCGCGCGCCAGATCCGCATCCGGGCGGTGGCGCTTTGCGTGGGCAGCGAGAGGACCAGCAGCAGCCAGGCCCCGGCGGGAGAAGGATTCATGTAGTTGATGCTACATATGTGTAGTGATCAATACAAGGCTCTTTCCTGGAGCCGCCTTTGCCGCGTTGGGGCGCTGGCAGCGGGTGCTTGGCATGCCTTTCCAACGGCTTTCGCATATGAAACCACTGGCAAGTTTCCTGCTTGAATGTTCGGCCGCACCCAGCGGCCCAGAACCATTCATGCAGAGGGATTGCCATGTCGAAAGCCGAGCGCCGCCACCCCGCCAGCCCGTTCGCCGGGCACCGGGCCCTGCTGATTTCCTTGATGCTGGGAGGACTGCTGGCACCGGCTGCAGGATGGGCGCAGCTCAAGCCGGGCTTCGCGCCGAACGAGGCCCAAGCCTCTGCGCGCACCGATCTGATCGATCTCGAATTCAGTGCCTCACGCAACATGTTCACCTGGTGCGACTACAAGGGGCACTTGTGGGTGGGCACGATTGACCCGGTGACCGGAAACTTCCTGAAGCCGACCTACCGCATGCTGGATTCGGATGCCATCACGCCCCAGGAGATGAACATCACCACCAATGGGCCGGAGTGGATCTCCACCGCCACCGGCGACCATGTGGTCTACACCAAGTTCGCAGGAGGCGTCTCGAAGGCTTCGACCGCCCGCCTGGCCATGGTGGAAGGCAGCGCCGATGGCAGCACCTGGGGCACACCGACCCTGCTTGGACCGGACGCCGGCCGCAACGCACCGTATGCGAGCGACGACGATGGCGACCCGAATCCGCGCATCAGCTACGTGGACGCCAAGAACAACCACTACTGGCGCTACGTCTACCAGGCAGCCTCCGAGGCCAAGGTCCAGGGCATGGCGCGCACGCCCAAGCCGGTTTCGGTGCGCTTCACCAAGGGTTATGCCGGGCTGGTCTATGCGCAGGCTGTGAACGGCATCAACCAGGTCTTCCTCGAGCACCTGGACAGCGGCAGGCTGGTGCAGATCACCAACGACGATGGCGCCAAGGACGAGCGCACCGTGCCCTGGGTCTGGCGGGCGCCGGAGTACGGCAACAAGCTGACGCTGATGAGCACGGTCAACGGCAACGAGCTGCGGTTCTTCCAGCAGGCGGACGGAGACGGCCTGGGCGACAGCCCGTGGTCACCGATTGGCAGCGTGATGCTGCCGGAGGGCGGCACCGTGGCTTCGCCGGAGCCGTTCACCTACAACGGCAACTCCTATGTGGTGTTGGCGATCAAGAGCGTGCCAAACGACTACCCGTCGGCCATCTACGTCGCCGCAATCGCCCCCACCGCTTCGCCGCGGCTGTGGAAGGTCTCCGATGACAGCGCCCTGCGCATCCGCATGGATCCAGAGGTGTTCATCACCGGCGGCGGTCCCGTGGTGTTCTACAACCGGTTCAATCCGGCGGTGAATCCAGACTCACCGTACTGCGCCGACTGCTCCGAAGGCGTGTGGCGAGCCAGCACCGGGCTTTGACGGCGGCGGGTGCTTGCGCCGGATCCGGCAGTCCGGTGTGCCGCCGCGTGGGTTGTCGCACAGACCTGGGCGCCAAGAGGGCAGAGGCTACGTGTCTTTCAACCCACCGGAAGGCTCGTCATGAAGACCGATTCGCAGCTGCAGCAGGACGTGATGGCCGAGCTCAGGTGGGAGCCCGCGGTGCATGCGACGCAGATCGGCGTCGAGGTGGAGGACGGCGTGGTCACCCTGGCCGGCGAGGTCAGCAGCCATGTGGAGAAGTGGAATGCGGAGCGCGCCGCGCAGCGTGTCAACGGCATCCGGGGGCTGGCCGTCGAGCTGGAGGTCAAGCTGGGCGCGCTCGACAAGCGCACCGATGTCGACATCGCGCAGTCGGCCCGGAACATCCTGAGCTGGACCGGTTCCCTGCCCGAGGACGCCGTGAAGGTGCTGGTCGAGCAGGGTTGGCTGACGCTGTCTGGCGAGGTGGAGTGGCAATTCCAGCGCGAGGATGCCGCGGAAAGTCTGCGCAGCCTGCCCGGCCTCACGGGGGTGAGCAACCAGATCGGCATCAAGCCCTCGCCCTCGGCCACGGTCGTCAAGGCGGAGATCGAGGCCACCCTTCGCCGCAGCGCCGCCGCCGATGCGAAGGCCATTGGCGTCGAAGTCCACGGTACCAGCGTGACCCTCACAGGGGCGGTGCACAGCTGGGCCGAGCGTGATTCGGCGACCCGCTCCGCCTGGGGCAGCCCCGGCGTTCGCAAGGTCATCGACAAGATGAGCCTGGTCTACTGAACCCTCAGGTCTCCACTTCGCAGCCAGGAACCACCACCATGAAGACCGACCGCCAACTGCAGCAGGACGTCAGCGCTGAACTCGGATGGGAACCCTCGGTGCACGCTGCGCGCATCGGGGTCGAAGTGAAGGACGGCATCGTCACGCTGGCCGGGCGGGTCGATTCATACGCCGAGAAATGGACCGCGGAACGCACGGCCCAGCGAGTGTCTGGCGTCAATGCCCTGGCCACCCGCTTGAAGGTGCAGCTCCCTGGCTTCAGCAAGCGCACCGATGCTGACATCGCCGGCGCTGTGCAGCACGTGCTGGCATGGACCGCCGAGCTGCCCGCCGGTGCCCTGCAGGTGAGGGTCGAAGGCGGCCATGTCACGCTTTCCGGCCTGGTGGACTGGCACTACCAGAAGCAGCAGGCCACACAAAGCGTTCGCCGCTTGATGGGCGTGCTGGGCCTCAGCGACGAGATCGGCATCCAGCCTTCGGTGGTGGTCACGGTCATCAAGTCGGACATCGAAGCCGCGCTCAACCGTGTGGCCATCCTGGATGCCGGGAAGATTGCCGTCGCCGTGCAGAACGCCGAGATCACGCTGACCGGAACGATCCGGAACTGGGCCGAACGCGAAACGGCCTTGGGCACCGCATGGGCCACGCCCGGCGTGCACAAGGTCGTGGACCTGATGAAGCTGGCGCACTGAGCGCCGGGCGCTTCTCAGCTCAGCTCGTTGACGGCCTCTTCCGCGCGGCGGTGGCATTCGAGGGTCAGCGTGCGGGCCTTGTTGGCGTCATGGCGGGCGATGGCCGTCACGAGCTTGCGCCTGTCGGCGGCCAACAGGCCGGTGGCCTGGCGCCAGCGCTTGACCGAGCCGCCGGCCAGCTGGCGGGTCATGTCGATCTGCAGGCCGGAGAGGAACTTGCAGGTCGCGATCAGCAAGGCGTTGTGGGAAGCATCGGCCAGGCCGTCCAGGAAACGCTTCAGGCCGACTTCAAAATCCTCGCAGGTGCTGCCTTGCTCGATCTGGGTCAGGGCATCCTGCATGTTCGTGATCTGTGCCTCGGTGCCACGCACGGCGGCCAGTTCTGCGGCATGTGCATTCAGCGCCGACAGCACGCCCAGCACATCCTGCGTGCCGATCTTCTCCAGCTTGATCATCGAGTCCAGGGACTGGGCAATGAGTTGTCCGGCGTCGGCCGTCACGTAGGCCCCGCTGCCGTGCCGCACTTCCACCATGTGGATGGTCGCCAGCGCCCGGATGGCTTCACGCACCGTGGCGCCGCTCACCTGGTAGGAGGCCGCCATTTCACGCTCGGTGGGCAGCTTGTCGCCACGCGAAAATTCACGGCTGAGGATGCGTTCGCGCAGATCGTCCAGGATTTGTTCGGCGGCGCCGCCGCGCGCGAGCGGGCGGAGACCCGGGGTCTGCAGGGTTTTCACGGCGGGGCGATTTGCGCGCGTCACTTGATGAATCTGATTATGCATGGGCCTTGTTGCCCCAACCGGCCCCACCCGGCCCCGCCCAGGCTCAGGCCGGCGTGCCGTGCAGCAGCTGCAGCCCGGTGATGGCCGTGCCCACCGAGACGATCTGCACGATGCCGGAAGCCACTTCCTCGTTGTCGCCGTCCACCAGGTAGGCCACATGGGCCGGCTGCTGCTGCAGGCCCAGGCCATAGTGCAGCGTGCTGCTGGCGGCGCGGGCCTGGGCAATCACTTCGGGCAGCAGCGCACGCTCGAAGAGGTAAAGCCCGGCCATCGAAGCGTCCATCAGCTTGTCGAACAATGGCCAGGCCAGCCGCACTTCGTCGAGTTGCAGCAGCCCGCAATGGCTGGGCACCAGCCAGGACAGCAGCCGCAGCGCGCCACGCGTCACCGATTCGCTGAACAGCAGCGTCACCCCCGGCAGCGCGGCCAGATCGCGGTAGCACTGCGCCGTTTGCGCCCCCGTGCCGAAGATCACGCAGCTTAGCTCTGGGTGCGCCGCAGCGTAGGCTGCCAGCGCCTGAACGTTGGCCTGCACGTCACTGGACTGGACCGCGGTGGTGCTGAGCGTGGCGATGGTTTCCATGCCGTCGAGGAAGCCGTGCTGAAGCATTGCGTTTTGTGCCCATGTCGCCGCGCCTCAGCGGCAGAACGAAGAGGTCGGCCGAAGGGTGACCACCTTTTGATTCGGGACAACCTACCGCCAGAACTCCCACCATCTGCTTTGGCGGCCGGGTCCTTGACCGCGAGTCGAGGCGAGTGTTTCAAATCCGTTGCCTGCAAGGCCCGGTGTTTCTTCGTCGTGCTTGAAACCGGCAATGCTTTGGGCCAGCTGGAGTGGCACCTCGAAGAAGAAGTCGACCTCCTGCGCAGCCGAGTCCTCCACATCCTGCAAACGCTTCGCGGCCTGGAGGATTTCGTCAAACGATGCCGGCAGGCTTCCTTGGGTCACCAGGTGCCGCCGGGATTCTTGTCCGTCATGCTCGGCGCTCCATGCCATCTTGCCGGCGCGCCAGCAGGCGGCTTGGCAGTGCATGACGTGTTCTTCCACGGCGCAGGCCACGATGTCATGTTTCTCCGAATGGGCCGCGAGAAAACCCGGCGAGAGGATGGCGTGTTCGTCGCCCCTTGCGACCACCAAATACCCCTTGCCTGGCAGTTCGGCACCTTGCAATGGTTGGCTGGCCAGCGTTGCGAACTTACCCGTTGGCGTGAACCCCAGGTCCTCGGTCATTTGCCGGGCCGTGGCGCCCATGATGGCAATCCATGAAATGTTGAATCCCATGCGCTGTCAGCCTTTGAGTGGGCCAGTTTGGACCCTCGAGAGTCTAAAGGGCACCCGGTGAGGGCACGCGGGGATCATTTGTTGCACCCGCAGTCGTCGCCCGCCGCTCGGCCTGCGGCACCGCCCGCCGCACCACCGGCAGCACCGCCTGCCGCGGCCCCGGCTCTTTCGAAGAATGGATAGGTCCATCTCTCCACGTGATAGGCGTCGCCCATCGCCGCCGCTGCGCGCCGCTGCGCGGCAGTGAGTCCTGCCGTTCCGAACTTGGACTCGACGTAGTAGGAAACGCCCCGGATGGAACGCCAGGTGCTGTCGACGAATGTTGTCTGACCTGGAATGGACTGCGAGTTGCGGGCGGCCGTCTGGACGCTTCCCTTCAGCGTGTTGCTCACGACGGAAAGGGCTTCGCCAATCTGTCCTTTCGTGCCGTTGGAAAGGCCGCGCAAGGCACTCGTCAGGCCCTTGCCGCCAAGACCGCCGCCGAGGGCACCCAAGGCGGTGGAGGCCGCCAGGCGGCCCAGGCTGACACAGTGGAGGTTGCCGCCGTTTTCGATCAACTGCGACACCAGGTCCACGCCGAAACCGATGGCGGCGCCAACGCACCAAGGGCACTGCCCGGTCGGGTCGCTTTGATTGACTGGATTGTTGCCTGCGTAGGCGTAAAGATTCAGCCCGCCCGTTTCCCCGATGGGATCTCGCGACAGCCATCGCCCGGCCGCCGGGTTGTAGGCGCGGTACTGCGTGAGGTACAGGCCGCTGGTGGGGTGATAGAACATTCCGGCGTAGCGGAAGTCGGTGCTGGTGGCCGTGCCACCGCTGGCCGCCAGATTGCCGTAGGCGTCGTAGTCCAGCGAGCCCAGCACGTTGCCGTTGGCAATGTTGGTGGTGTTGCGCACCGAGCCGAGCTGGTCGCGGTCGTAGTAGGTTTTGGCCGAGTTGGATGGCCGGTATTCACCGTCGGCGTAGTAGAGCCGCGTCACGGCATCCGATGCATCTCGTGCCTGGCACAACTCCGCGCCGCACCACAGGTAGCGCGTCTCGGTCGTCGTGCTGCCGTTGGTCTCGACGATGGCCACGCGCCGGCCCAGGCCGTCGTAGCGGAACTGCGTCTTCAGCGCGGCATTGTTCTTGTAAAGGATGGTGGCCAGCCGGCCGGCACCGTCCCAGGTGTAGGTGCGCTTGCCATCGTCGGTGATGTTGCCGCCGCCGTCATGGGTCACGTTGGCACCAGCCAGCTTCAGCAGCTGGTTGTTGACGCCAAAGGTGGCGGCCGAGGTGCCACCGCCTGGCAACGTGAGGCTGGTGAGGTTGTCGGCCGGGTCGTAGGTGTAGGTGGAGGCGTCGCCCGGCGAGGCCGTTAGCGCGGTCACTCGGTCCTCCGCGTCGTAACCGGGTGTCCAGTTGCGCGCGACCCCGGCGATCGTGGTGTCGGCAATGCCGACGTGGCGGCCCAGCGCGTCGCTGGTGTATTGGTAGCCGCGTGTGCCCAGGTGGGCGAGGCCTTTCAGGCGCCGGTCGTTGACATTGGTGTCATAGGTGAACGTGGTCTTGGCTTTGGTGCCGATGGCGAGGGTCAGCAGCTGCTCGGTTTCGCCCAGGTAGGTGTAAGCGCTGCTGCCCAGCGCGCTCTGTCCGGACAGTGCGCGGTCCAGTGCGTCGTAGGCCACGCTCTCCACCGTCCCGGCCACCGTGCGATTGATCATGCGGCCCAGCTTGTCGTAGCCGTAGACGATATCGTCGTTGGTGTACGGGCCGTCCTCCTTGCTCAGTTGCAAGGCGCCCAGCGTGCCGACCGCGCCGTACTGGTATTGCGTGGTGCCCGTGCCGTCGGTCATGGACTTGATCCGCGAGAACACCGGGTCGTAGCTGAAGCTGACGGTCGGTGTGCTGACAGAGCCACCGCTGTACGCGATGCTGGCGAGCTGATTGTCTTTGCGGTAGCTGAAGGTTTGCGTGCGGCCTTCTGCGTCGGTGCGAGACTTGAGTCGCCCGCCGTAGGTTTCCCAGGCCAGGGTTTCGACACTGCCATCGGCGTAGGTCTTGCCAATGGGCCGACCTTGCAGGTCTCGTTGCCAACTTGTCACGTTGCCCTTGGGGTCGGTGATCGAGAGAAGTTGGCCGTTGCGGTAGTAGCCGTAACTCACGGTGCGCAGCAGCGCGTCGACCACGCCGGTCAGCCGGCGATTGGCGTCAATCACGTAGCTGGTGAGTCGCCCGCTTCGGTCGGTGTAGCTGCTGAGGTCCAGCTTGTCGTAGGTGCGCAGCTCGGTGCTGCCATCCGGATAGGTGGTGGTGGTGGGCCTGTCGAATGCGTCGTAGGCGTAGCTCACCGTCCGGCCTTCGGAATCGGTCGCAGTTGCCACGTGACCCTGGCCGTCATAGGCATAGGACAGGGCCGTCTTGGCGTTTGGATTGGTGATGGTCTGCAGTTGGCCCAGCGCGTCGTACTGCATGCTCCACACCTGCCCGAGCGCATCGGTCTTGGTGAGAAGTTGCCCGGCCGGGTTGTAGGTGTACTGCGTCACCTGTCCCGCTGCGTCGGTGTAAGTCAGCGGCAGGTGCTGGCTGTTGTAGGTGTACTGAGCGGTGACGTAGTAGTTGCCGTTCTTGTCGCGTATCCGCACCCGGGTCACGTCGATGCCGTTGCCATTGCCGTAGCTGTACTGCGTGTAGCGGCCTTCAGGGTCGGTGACCGAGGCGATGTTGCCCGTCTGGTTGTACAGCACGGTGGTGAGCTGCGTGCTGCCGTCGTCCAGCACTCGGCCGATCTGCCAAGGTTGGTTGTAGGTGCCAGATGTGAGGCCGCTGTCATTGGGCGTACGCAGCCACAGCCGGCCTTCCAGCGGATCCAGGCTCGACGCAGCCGCGCTGGACGAATAGCTGAAGTTCACCATGTCGTGGTACCAGTGCTGCACCTTGGCCTGGGTGTAGTCGCCGGCGGCCAGCTGGTAGGCGTGCTTGTCCCAGTAGAAGGTGTTGCGGTAGTACAGGTACTGGTTGTCGTTGTCCATGCCCGCGGGCATACCGCGC
>NZ_VIDT01000609.1 GCF_006519715.1 Ideonella azotifigens | reverse complement strand
AACGCGCTGGCCGGCGCGGAGCTGGCCATCGTGACGCCGATTGCCGGCACCACGCGTGACCGTGTCAGCGAGACCATCCAGATCGAAGGCGTGCCGCTGCACATCACCGACACGGCCGGCCTGCGCGACGACGCGGAAGCCGGCGACGAAGTCGAGCGCATCGGCATGGCGCGAAGCTGGGAATCCATCCACAGCGCCGACGCCATCGTCTTCCTGCACGACCTGACCCGGCTGGCCGATGCCGACTACCAGGCCGCCGACGCCCGCATCGCGCAACGCCTCGCGACGGCCGACCCGGCGCGCCTGCTGCAGGTCTTCAACAAGGCCGACACAGGTGTGTCAGCCGGCAGCGATGGCCGCCTGCTGATCTCCGCCCGCACCGGCGCTGGCCTGGAGGCGCTGCGCCAGGCGCTTCTGAAACGCGCCGGCTGGCAAGCCGCACCGGAAGGCGTGTTCATCGCCCGCAGCCGCCATGTGCAGGCACTCAAGCAGACAGCCGAGCACCTGGCCGGGGCGGCCGCGCATGCCAGCCAGGCCGATCAGGCCTTGGACCTGTTTGCCGAAGAGTTGCGGCTGGCCCACCTGGCGCTGCAAAGCATCACCGGCCGCTTCAGTGCAGACGATTTGCTGGGCGAGATCTTCAGCCGCTTCTGCATCGGCAAGTAGGCCAGATTCAGCTCGGCGTTGGCTTGCCGAAGCCGCTGGTCGGCAGCTCGCCACCGTGGTCGAACACCAGCGTGCGCTCGGGCCAGCGCAGTGCCGTCAGCGGCGTCGTGTGGCCGACAGCCTGGCCGTGGCGGCGTTCGTGGAAGCGGCCGCCGGCCGAGAAGTCGACG
The DNA here is from genome assembly GCF_006519715.1 of Ideonella azotifigens. Lineage (GTDB taxonomy): Bacteria > Pseudomonadota > Gammaproteobacteria > Burkholderiales > Burkholderiaceae_C > Ideonella > Ideonella azotifigens. The sequence continues at coordinate 2,520 of NZ_VIDT01000609.1, read as the reverse complement.
CAGAACACATTGCCTTTCGCGCCGTGCCAGGCATGGGGTGCGATGCCGGCGAACAGCTGCGGCTCGGCCTTGGCGTGGGGCGACGAAGCCGGGGTTTGCACCCGGCGCCAGAAGTGCCCGAAGACGACGGGCACCGGCTCCTGGTAGTGGTCCCACCAGGCCACGCGTTCGACGAAACGCCACTGCCCACCGGCGAAGAAGGTGGCCTTGCCGGGCTGCTCCAGGCCCGAGGTCAGCACCCGCAGCGGGTTGCCCATCTGCCGGCCCACTTCGTAACCCGCCACGCCCGGCAGCAGCGGCACGCTGCTGCGCGGGTTGGCCAGCGCCGCGGCCCAACTGCTGCGTTCGGCTTGGCTGGCTGCAAACTGTCCACTGTCGGCCAGCTGGCGCTCGGTGGTGGCTTCCCAGTGGTCGAACAACTCGTGCAGCTGCGGCGCAGGTGTGGGCAGCTGGCGCAGCGCCTGGATGGAGGGCGCGTGCCAGGCTGCGTGCACCACGCGCAGGTCTGGCCGCTCCAGTGCAAACGGCTGCCGCATCAGGAAGCGCAGCAGCGCCTGGCGCTGGTCGCCGGGCAGGCGCATGTAGGGCTCGTACTTGCGGTCGCGCTCGGAGTCCTGGCCCCAGAACCAGTCGTTGCCGTCCTTGCGCTCGCCGCGCAGCAGGTTCAGCTCGTGATTGCCCAGCACCAGCTGGCCGTGGCCCGCTTCGACGATGCCGCGCACCCGCGCAAAGACCCGTGGCGTGTCCGGCCCGCGGTCGCAGAGGTCGCCAACGAACACCAGCCGCCGCCCTTGCGCGTGCCGGCCCAGGGCGTCGTAACCCAGCCGTGCCAGCAACTGGTCCAGCGCGTCGGCTTCGCCGTGCACGTCGCCAATGATGTCCAGCGGGCCGTGGGCCAGTGCTTGCAGCATGACGGTTCGTCGGCTCCTGGGTAAGGCGGCGCAAGAGGCGCGCTGCGGCCATGCAGAACTGCGAAAATCGTGCCCGCAAGTTAGGTCATTTTGCCGCCACGTTCCGTGCCTGCTGAGGACGAACGGCGCCAGCGCGGCGATGAATGCCCAGTTTGGGGGATTGTTACAGCCATCGCCCCGATCCAATAATCCGGCATTGCCGATCAATGGGTTGCTGCGCTTGGGCGCGGGCCCGCGGCAAGCAGTTCCAGGAGAAGAACAATGTCGAGCGTGCTGGTCCAGGCCATTCAGTCCTTGAATGCAGACGATGCATTCAGGCCGCGCTTTGACGACAAACAGTGGGCGCTGTTCGAGAGTTACCTGCAGCAGCACAAGCTGCGCGCCGGTGACCTGTTGATCCGCCACCGCGACATGGACCGCAACATGTACTTGCTGGAAAGCGGCACGCTGCAGGTCTACGTGCCCGACGCCGGCCCCGCCCGCCGTGCCGTCGCGATCCTGCGCTCCGGTGCGGTGGTCGGCGAGCCCAGCATGTTCGGCGAAACCCCGCGCATGGCCCAGGTCGAGGCCATGTCGCCTGCGGTGGTGTGGGTGTTGACCCGCCCGCGCTTCGAAGAGCTGCTGACCCGCCAGGGCGACATGGGCATCGAGCTGCTGCGCTCCATCGGCGCGGTGATGTCCGAGCGCATGCGTGCCAACCTGGACCGCGGGCTGCCGCTCGCCTGAGTCTCGACCGACGAGCGCGGGCCGGCGAAGCCAGCGCCGGGCCGTTCCAAGCTGGCCGAGCCCAACCCGCCCGGCGGGTGGTTTGCCGTACCCGGCGAACCGGGTGCCCCATTCAATGGCCTGAAAAATCGACGAGTGTGAACAGCGGCAGGCCAGCCTCGCGCAGCTTGTCAGACCCACCCAGCTCCGGCAGGTCGACGATGGCCGCACCTTCGATCACCGTGGCGCCCAGTCGCTCCAGCAGCCGCTTGCCGGCCATCATCGTGCCGCCGGTGGCGATCAGGTCGTCGATCAGCAGCACGCGGTCGCCAGGTTTGACGGCATCGGTGTGCACCTCGACCGTCGCGCTGCCGTATTCCAGCTCGTAGGTTTCCTCGACCGTGGTGAACGGCAGCTTGCCCTTCTTGCGGATCGGCACGAAGCCGACGTTCAGCTCGTAGGCCAGCACCGAGCCGATGATGAAGCCGCGCGCGTCCAGCCCGGCGATGACGTCCGGCCGGGTGTCGAAATAGCGGTGCACGAACTGGTCGATCAGCACCCGGAAGACCCGCGGGTTCTGCAGCAGCGGCGTGATGTCGCGGAACTGCACGCCCGGCACCGGCCAGTCCGGAACGGTGCGGATGTGCTCGCGGATGTAGTCGCTCGGGCGGTCGGTGAGCAGGGCGGGGGCGATGGTCATGAGGCGGTTCGGGCTGCTTGCGCGGCCCGAGATTTTGCGCTCAACCCATCAGCCTTCCAGCAGCTTGGCCTCTGCCAGCGCCAGCGCCTCGCTCAGGCCGGACAGCACCAGCGTGTCGCCTGGCGCCAGCAGCAAGGTGTCGGCTGGCGCCATCACGTGGCCGTTGGCCCGCCGCACCGAGACCACCTGCACCTCCAACTCGGC
>NZ_VIDT01000608.1 GCF_006519715.1 Ideonella azotifigens | reverse complement strand
ACCCGCAGCTCACCGCGCCGCTGCGCAACCAGTGGCGCCGGGCCGACGGCAGCCAGGGCGCCTTTGTCTCGGCGCTGGAGCTGGTGCAGGGCAACACGCGCTTCATCGGCCGCCAGCTGGCGCAAGCCCAGGCGGCTGACCTGCTGTTCTATGACTTTGGCGACGACCAGCACCTGATGGTCTGGATGGGCCGCTACATCGCGTACCACACCGGCCGCCACGACGCGCACGACAACGGCCTGCGCGCGCTGCGCCCGTCGCAGCTGATGGCCTGGAACGACACCCGCTGGCGCCCGGCCAGCGACAACCCGAATTTCGTCGGCCTTTACCGGCTGGCTTTCATCGCATGAGCCTCGCTCCCTTTGCCGCCCTTCGTCGCGTTCTGGCGTTCGTTGCCTTCGCCAGCTTTTTGGCCACGCCGGCGCTCAGCCCCGCGGCCGACGAGCCGCCGCTGCCGAACTTTCACAGCCCGTTTGTTGGCGAGCCGTTTTTCCTGCTGTCCGACGCGACCTTCGGCAGCACCGAGCCGGCCCAGGTGCGGCTGGAGATCAACTCGCCCGAGAGCCTGGCCACCAGCGGCGGCGTGGACGTGGTGCTGTACCGCGTGCCGGAGCCGCTGGCCTTCCTGCAGAAGCAGCGCAACCTGCACCGCATCCAGGTCGACAACAAGCCAGCCGGCGAAGGCCTGGCCAACACGCTCACGCACCTGTGGGACAGCTGGGTCGTCAAGGCCCGGCTGGCCTGGCAGAAGCTGTTCTCCGGCAACGCCCGCCGCGCGGTGACGCAGCAGGCGCCCGCGCTGAAGACCTCGCCCACGCTGACCCGCCCGTCCAACTTCGAGGAGCCGCCGCAGTTCAAGCCGCTGCCCGGCCTGCCCGTCGCCACGCGCTTTCGCTACCCGGTGCAGCTGGCCAAGCCCATCCAACCGCCGAAGGATTTGAAGCTGGCCGGCAGCAGCAGCGAGTTCATCGCGCCCAGCCAGGGCAATGTGTTCATCCCGCTGGGGCCGCAGAAGCCCGGCCTGTACCTGGTCGAAGCCATGGCCGGCCAGCACCGCGCCACCACGCTGCTGTTCGTCAGCGACACGCTGGCGCTGACCAAGGTCTCGGGCGAGCAGATGCTGGTCTGGGCCACGCAGCGCCAGGCCGGCCAGGCGGTGCCCGGCACGCAGGTCGTGTGGACCGACGGCGTGGGCGTGCTGCAGTCCGGCAAGACGGACGCGCAAGGCCTGCTGCGCATGGCGCGCAGCGCGCCGGAGCAGACCTATGCGTTCGGCCAGGACCCGAGCGGCGGCGTCTTCATCTCCGAAAACTTCTACTACGACAGCGAGATCTACAACGCCAAGGTCTACGCCACCACCGACCGCCCGCTCTACCGCCCTGGCGACCAGGTCCTGCTCAAGGTCACCGGCCGCGAGTTCAAGAACGCACGCGACTCGGTGCCCGTGGCCGACGGCGACATCGCCTTGACCGTGCGCGACCCGGCCGGCCAGGTCGTCGCCACCCAGACGCTGGCCTTCAACGGCAAGACCGGGGCCGACGGCCGCTTCCAGCTGCCTGACAACGCCGCAGCCGGTGGCTACGAGCTGCTGATGACGCTGCGCGGCGACAGCTACACCGCAGCCTTCCGCGTGGCGGACTACCAGAAGCCGCACTTCGAGATCCAGTGGGTGCCCGACAAGGCCGACTTCGCCACCGGCCAGCCGGTCAGCGGCGTGATCCAGCTCGCCTACCCGGACGGCAAGCCCGTTGCCAGCGCCCACCTCTCGCTCAGCGCCCGCGCGCAGGCGCTGAGCATGGTCGAAGGCGAGCTGGACTACAGCGGCGCCTTCCCGCTCAAGCTCAGCCAGACCGAGCTGGAAACCGACGGCAGCGGCAAGGCCAAGTTCTCGCTGCCCGCCGCCGAGCTGCCCAGCCGCTACACGCTGACGGTGCTGGCCACGGACGGCGCCGCCTACCGCGTGCGCAGCACCCGCGAGCTGCTGGTCGAACGTGGCAGCGCCGGCTGGCTGCTGCAGGCCGAGCGCCAGTTCTCCACGCCGGGGCAGAACACGGCATTCCGCTGGAGCCCCAGCCGCCGCGCGAGCGACGTGGCCCCGGTCGCACCCACGCAATGGGAATGGCTGCGCCTGGAAGACCGCCAGAAGGCCAGCGGCAAGCTGGATGCTGCGGGCACCGCAGCGGGCGGCAGCGTGGCCCTGAACTTCCCCAAGCCCGGCTCCTACACCGTGACGCTGCGCGACGCGAACCAGCGCATCGTCGCCGCCAGCCCGCACTTCGTCGCCGGCGAGGGCCTGAAGGCGCCGGCCGGCAGCATCAGCATCGTCTTCGACAAGCTGCGCTATGCGCCCGGCGACACCGCCGAAGCGCTGGTCACCTTCCCCGAGACTGTGGACCAGGCGCTGCTGACGCTGGAGCGCGAGCGCGTGGAAGCCGCCGCGCTGCTGACGCAAGGCGGCGAAGGCTTCAGCACCCAGCGCCTGGGCCCCACGCAGTGGAAGCTGAAGGTCGCGGTGAAGGAGACGATGAGCCCGAACATCACCGTCTCGGTGGCCTACGCCAAGAACGGCGACAGCGTGTTCCAGAACCAGGGCCTGGCGGTGGTGCAGCCCAAGGTGGCGCTGGCCTTCAAGACCGACAAGCCGGTCTACCAGCCGGGTGAAACGGTGAACGTCGAAGTCTCCACCACGGTCGCCGGCCAGCCGGTCGAGGCCGAGGTGGCGGTGGGTGTGGTGGACGAGATGATCTACGTGCTGCAGCCCGAGATCGCGCCCAGCATCGAGGACTTCTATTTCCACCCCCGCCGCAACAACGTGCGCACCAGCGTCTCCTTGAGCTTCATCGGCTACGACCTGGCCACGCGCGCCCTGGGCGAGCTGCCTGGCCGCCGCGCCGAGCCGCAGCGCGCCATCAAGGTGCTGGAGCGCCCGCGCCGCGACAACATCGACACGGCGGCCTGGGAACCCCGGCTGCACACCGACGCCAGCGGCAAGACCCGCTTCAGCTTCAAGATGCCGGACTCGCTGACCCGCTGGCGCTTCACCGGCCGCGCGATGTCCGCAAGCGGCCTGGTTGGCCAGCAGACCGCCTGGGTGCGCAGCGACAAGCCGTTCTACGCCAAGTGGACCAGCCCGGACTGGCAGCGCGTGGGCGACAAGGCGCAGGCCAGCCTGGCGCTGTTCAACCAGGGCAGCAGCGCGCAGGCGGTCGAGTGGTCGGCGCAAGGCGCTGGCGTGGCCCAGCAAGGCAGCGTTACGCTGCAGCCGGGTGCCAACTTCGTCAACCTGCCGCTGAATGCCGAGCAATACGGCGCGGCCGACCTGACCATCACCGTGAAGGCCGGCGGCAAGGTGGTGGACACGCT
>NZ_VIDT01000607.1 GCF_006519715.1 Ideonella azotifigens | reverse complement strand
CTGATGGCGCTGTTGGGCATGGCATCGAACTGCGCCGACTCCGGCGACTGCACCAGCGCAAGCCCGCCCTGGGCCTTGATGGCCTGCAGGCCCAGGGTGCCGTCGGAGCCCATGCCCGACAGCACCACGCCAATCGCCTGCTCGCCCCGGTCGCGGGCCAGCGAACAGAACAGCACGTCGATCGGCAGGCGCATGCCCCGTGGTTGCGCGGGCGGGGCCAGGTGCAGCGAACCGCCGGCCACCGTCAGTTCGCTGTTGGGCGGGATCACATAGACGCAGTCGGGCTTGATGCGCATGGCCCGCGTCGCCTCGGCCACCGGCATCAGCGTGGACCGCTGCAGCAGTTCCACCACCAGGGCCTTGTGCGTGGGATCCAGGTGCTGCACGACGACGTAGGCCAGGCCGCTGCCGGCGGGAACCCGGGCAAGAAACTCCTCCAGGGCGCTCAAGCCACCAGCGGACGCACCCAGGCCGACGATGCGTGTCGGGCCAGGGGCATCAGCGCCCGGCGCGGTCGGTGGAGGGAGGGTCATGCAGGAGTATCGGTCTCATCCTGGTAAAAGACGACGCGCTCAGTTCCGGCCGGCAAGCGCCGATAACAGCGGTTCAGCCTGCCCTCGCCCCATGCCCGGCCCCATGCCCGCCCCACGCGCCCACCTCGCCCTGCTCATCGGCCTGTCCACAGGCGTGCTCAGCGCCCCCTCCCGGGGTGCCGAGCTGCCGCCTTGCAGCGAGCCCATTCGCTACGCAGCCGACTGGTTCCCGGCGCCCGAGCTGGACCACGGCAAGCGCTCGGCCGAAGTCACCGCGCTGGGCAATGCCGGCCAGAAGAAGACCGGCAAAGGCGTGCAACTGGGCCATGTGATGGTGCAGACCCAGCTCAGCGTGGAACCTCAGGCGAGCTGCGCCGGCATCGTCGTGCGGTTGGCCTTTGTCAAACCGGTGCTGCGCATCGCCAGCGAATTCCCGGAAGACAGCTGCAGCTACGCCCGGGTGCTGAACCACGAGCACACCCATGTGCGCATCTGGCGCGACATCGCCGCCCAGTTCCGCCAGCTGCGCTACCCCTGGCCCGAGCGTGCGAGTTCGGCCACCGTGCTGAACCACGCCAGGCAGGCCCTGGCCACGCTGACGCGGGCACAGGACGAGTTCGACAGCCCCGAAGAGTACGCACGCAACAACCTGCTGTGCGGCGGCGAGATCCAGCGCCTGGTGAAGCTGCCGTCGATGGCGTCTGCGGGCGGCTGAGCCGCCAGGCCTTCCATCGCAGCCCTTGCGCAAGATCAAGCCTGCGACCGGACCCAGCCCGGATCATGAAGCCCAGCGCCTGCCGTCGCAGGCAAAAGGAATCCGCATGGGCCATCCCTACGCCGTCGCCTGGGTCGATCACCAGACCGCCACCATCCTCAGCTTCGACGCCGAAACTGCGCAAACCCAGCATGTTCGCGCGCACCAGCACCCCACGGCGCAGCACGCATCCGGCGTGCGCGCCGAGCACGAGTTCTTCGCCGCCGTGTGCGCGGCGCTCGCCGGCGACGGCCAGATCCTGGTGGCGGCCGGCCACGTCGCCTCCGCGGACTTCCACCACTACGTCGACAAGCACCAGCCCCAGACCGCCAAGCGCATCGCCGGTTACGAGATCGTCGACCACCCCAGCGAAAAGCAGCTGCTGGCGCAGGCGCGCAGCTTCTTCGACCGCCGCGAACACCTGGCCGCGCCCGCGCTGCACCAGCCGCGCTGAAACGCCAAGGGAGATCACCATGAAAACGATGAAAGCCGCTGTCGTGCACAGCTTCGGCCAGCCGCTGCAGATCGAGGAAGTGCCGGTGCCTGAAGTCACCGCCGGACAGGTGCTGGTAAAGGTGGTCGCCTCCGGCGTCTGCCACACCGACCTGCACGCCGCCGAGGGCGACTGGCCGGTCAAGCCCAGCCTGCCCTTCATTCCCGGCCACGAGGGCGTGGGCTATGTCGCGGCGCTGGGCGCGGGCGTCAAGGGCATCAAGGAAGGCGACCGCGTGGGCGTGCCCTGGCTGCACACCGCCTGCGGCCATTGCGAACACTGCATCACCGGCTGGGAAACCTTGTGCGACGAGCAGCAGATGACCGGCTACACCGTCAACGGCGGCTATGCCGAGTACGTGCTGGCCGACCCGAACTATGTCGGCCACCTGCCGGCCAACATCGGCTTCTCGGAAATCGCCCCGGTGCTGTGTGCAGGCGTCACGGTCTACAAGGGGCTGAAGGTGCTGGACTGCAAGCCGGGCGACTGGGTGGCGATCTCCGGCGTCGGCGGCCTGGGCCACCTGGCCGTGCAGTACGCACGGGCCATGGGCTTCCATGTCATTGCGGTGGATGTGGACGACGCCAAGCTCGCGCTGGCCAAGCACCTGGGTGCCGAGATGACGATCAACGCCCTGACCCAGGACCCGGTGCTGGAGGTGCAGCGGGCCTTGCGCGGCGCGCATGGCGTGCTGGTCACCGCCGTTTCGCGCAGCGCGTTTGCGCAGGCGCTGGGCATGCTGCACAAGCGCGGCACGATGTCGCTGGTCGGCCTGCCGCCGGGTGACTTCGCGCTGCCCATCTTCGACGTGGTGCTGAACGCCAAGACCGTGCGCGGTTCCATCGTCGGCACGCGCAAGGACCTGCAGGAGGCGCTGGCCTTCGCCGGTGACGGCCTCGTGCACACCACCTTCACCGAAGACAGCCTGGATCACATCAACACCGTGCTGGGCCGCATGAAGCGCGGCGAGATCGAAGGGCGCGTGGTGATGCGCATTGGCGACGAGGTGCTCACGTGAGGCCATGAAGCACGGCCGGCAATGAAACAGGCGGGGCTCATGCCGCAGAATCCGGCGCATGACTGCCCCCAACCCCTACGCCGCACCTTCGGCTGCCGTCGAAGACATCGCGCCTGACGCGTCCAACCCGCAGAACCTCGAATATGCGGGGTTCTGGATCCGGGCCTGGGCCTCGGTGATCGACACGGTGCTGATCCTGCTGGTCACCACGCCCTTGCTGATCGCCGCCTACGGTTTCGCGTATTACACCGGTGGCAAGGAAGGCATCATCGCCGGGCCGGCGGACCTGTTGATCTCCTATGTCGGCCCGGCCGCGGCCACCATCGCCTTCTGGATCCTGCGCCAGGCCACGCCGGGCAAGATCGTCGTCGGCGCGCGGGTAGTCAACGCCAGGACAGGCGAGCCGATCGGCACCGGCCAGTCCATCGTGCGCTACCTGGGCTACTACCTTTCGCTGTTGCCGCTTGGGCTGGGTTTCCTGTGGGTTGCCTGGGATCCTCGCAAGCAAGGCTGGCACGACAAGCTGGCCGGCACGGTGGTGGTGCGCACCAAGCGGGTCGAAGCCTCCA
>NZ_VIDT01000606.1 GCF_006519715.1 Ideonella azotifigens | reverse complement strand
CGACAAGTACGTGCGCGTGCTGACCGCCACGCACGAGCACCTGATCCGCATGTCGCTGCGTGAACTGCTGCCGCAGCTGGACACCCAGCGCTTCTGGCAGGTGCACCGCGGCACCGTGGTGCGCGCCAGCGCCATCAGCCAGGCGCAGCGCGACGAAGCCGGCCGGCTGCATCTGCTGCTGCGCGGCCGGCCGGAGCAATTGATCGTCAGCCGCCTGTACGCGCCGCGCTTCAAGAGCATGTGAGGCCAGTCCGGCGGCAATTCACGCCCGCTGGCGACCGGCCGTCGCATGCCGCTGGACGCAGGCCTGCGGCAGCCTGAAGATCAGCCCATCGACACCCCGCCTCACCGGAGACACTCATGCGAGACCGTGACCGCGACACCACTTCCGACAACCCCGAAGACGCACTGATGCGCCAGGCCAGGCGCCGGGTGCGGCTCAAGACCGGCTTCCTGACCCACCTGCTGGTCTACGTGCTGGTCAACCTCGGGCTGTTCCTGCTGAATGCCAGCACGGGCGGCGCGCACTGGCACCAGTTCCCGTTGTTCGGCTGGGGCATCGGGCTGGCGATCCACGGCATCGTGACCTTCTTCTCACTGACCGGCGACGACTGGCGCCAGCGCATGCTGGACAACGAAGTGCGGCGGCTACGAGAACGTCAGCGCTGAAGACCGGGCGGCGCGCAGGGCGAGCGCCGCCTACAATGGCTCGCTTCTGTGGCCGCCCTGTTGCGGCTGCGCGAACCCCTTGATAACAAAGCGCTTTTCATGAGCGATGCCAAGCACGCCCCGTCCGCCGAGCCCGTCAAGCCGGCGAATTTTTTGCGCGCCATCATTGAGCGTGATCTCGAGGCCGGCACCTATGCCCAGCGCCCCTTCGGCGGCCAGCCTGGCGATGCCGCCCTGCACGCTGCAGGCCAGCCCGACCCGGCCCGCGTGCGGCTGCGCTTCCCGCCCGAGCCCAACGGCTACCTGCACGTCGGCCATGCCAAGAGCATCTGCCTGAACTTCGGCCTGGCGCGGGACTACGGCGGCGTCTGCCACCTGCGATTCGACGACACCAATCCGGAGAAGGAAGAGCAGGAATACGTCGACGCCATCGAGGAGATGGTCAAGTGGCTGGGCTGGGACTGGGACGCCTTCGGCACCGCCCACCTTTACTACGCCAGCAACTACTTCGACTTCATGTACCGCGCCGCCGAGTACCTGATCTCGCAAGGCCTGGCCTACGTGGACGAGCAGAGCGCCGACCAGATGCGCGCGAACCGCGGCGACTTCACGACGCCCGGCACCAACAGCCCGTTCCGCGACCTGCCTGTCGAACACCACCTGGGCCGCTTCCGCGAGATGCGTGCCGGCCAGCACCCGGACGGCGCGATGGTGCTGCGGGCCAAGATCGACATGGCCTCGCCCAACATCAACCTGCGCGACCCGGCCCTCTACCGCATCCGCCGCGCCACGCACCACAACACCGGCGACCAGTGGTGCATCTACCCGATGTATGCCTATGCGCATCCGATCGAGGACGCACTGGAGCGCATCACGCACAGCATCTGCACGCTGGAGTTCGAGGACCAGCGCCCGTGGTACGACTGGCTGCTGGAGCGTTTGGCAGAAGGCGGCCTGCTGTCGCACCCGCTGCCCAAGCAGTACGAGTTCGGCCGGCTGAACCTCAGCTACGTCATCACCAGCAAGCGCAAGCTCAAGCAGCTGGTCGATGAAAAGCACGTCGAAGGCTGGGACGACCCGCGCATGCCCACGCTGGCCGGCATGCGCCGCCGTGGCTACACGCCGGCGTCCATCCGCAAGATGGCCGACGATTCCGGCGCCAGCAAGAGCAACATCTGGCTGGACTACTCGGTGTTGGACATTGCGCTTCGCGCCGATCTGGAAGAGCAGGCCCCGCGCGCGATGGCCGTGATCGACCCCGTGGCGCTGAAGCTGACAAACTACGCCGAAGTCTTCGGCAGCGACAGCTTCCACGAGCCCTGCCATGCCCCTGCCCACCCGCACAAGCCCGAGCTCGGCCAGCGCCAGTTCAGCCTGGGCCCGCAGCTGTGGATCGAGCGTGACGACTTCGCCGAAGTGCCGGCCAAGGGCTTCTTCCGCTTGTTCCCTGGCAACAAGGTGCGGCTGAAGTACGGCGTGATCATCGAGTGCACCGGCTGCGAGAAGGATGCCGACGGCAAGGTCACGGCCGTGACCGCCACCGTGGTCCCCGACACCAAGAGCGGCACGCCGGGCGCCGACAGCGTCAAGGTCAAGGGCACGATCACCTGGATTGGCGCGCACGAGGCCGTGGCCTGCGAGATGCGCCTGTTCGACCGCCTCTTCACCGAGGCCCAGCCGGACGCCGGCGGCCGGGATTTCCTCACCGTGCTGAACCCGAACAGCAAGCATGTGCTGCGCAGCTACCTGGAGCCTGGCCTGGCCGGCGCCAAGCCGGACGACAAGTTCCAGTTCGAGCGCCATGGCTACTTCGTCGCCGACCGCAAGGACCACCGCGCCGACGCGCCGGTGTTCAACCGCATTGCCGGCCTGAAGGACAGCTGGGCCCGCTGAAAGCGCGCCTGACGGCCTTGCGTGACCGGCCGATGCCGGTCGCGGCCATCTCCCTTTGATCCCAAGCCTTGCCGCGCCATCACCGGCGCGACCGGGCTTTGCATTGCGCCACGGCCCACGAGGTCGACGCGCCGTGCGCGCCTGCTTCCATTGCCGCCCATGTCCCGAGTTACCGCACTGCCGGCATGCACTGCTGCCGGCCAAGGCCTGCCGCTGATCACGCTGGGCAAGGCCATCGCCTCGCAGCTGATCGTCTGGCATCACCTGGCCATCTACAGCCCGATGCGCGCCGTGGTCGACCCGTTGGCGCCCGAGCTGTTCGCCTGGCTGGCCAACCCCGCGCGCATGGCCGTGCAGGTCTTCCTGGTGATGGCCGGCTTCCTCGCCGCGCGCTCGCTGCTGCCCTCGCCTGGCGCGCCTGCCAGCCTGGGCCTGCCCGAGCTGCCAGGCAAGCTGCTGCAGCGCTATCGCCGGCTGGTGCCGCCCTGCCTGGTCGCAATGCTGCTGGCCATCCTCAGCGCCGCGCTGGCCCGCAGCTTCAGCGACGACCCGCAACTGCCCGGCGCGCCCACCGCCATGCAACTGCTGGCCAATGTGCTGCTGCTGCAGGACATCCTCGGCGAGGAGGCGCTCAGCGCCGGGCTCTGGTATGTCGCCATCGACCTGCAGCTGTTTGCCATGCTGCTGGCCGTGCTGGGCCTGCGCTGCTGCATGCCAGCACGCTGGCGCGCAGCGCTGACGCTGCTGAGCGTCGCCGGGCTGGCCGCGCTGTCCTGGCTGCTGCTGAACCGCGACCCGCACTGGGACGCCT
>NZ_VIDT01000605.1 GCF_006519715.1 Ideonella azotifigens | reverse complement strand
GGTCCTGCGGCACGCGCAGGCCGCGCACCGCGGCTTCGGTCAGCACGCCTTGCGCAAGCTGATCGGAGCTGCAGTAGATGGCGCGCACGCCAGGCGACTTTTGCAGCAGTTCACCCAAAGCGCGCCGGCCCAGCGCCAGGCTGCTGGGCGCCGGCACCACCACCGTGGGCACCTCGCGCCCGATGACGGAGAGAAAGCCTTCGCGCCGGACCGAGGCGCGTTGATCGTCACCGGTCGCAATGCCGACCTGCTGCCAGCCCTTGGCCAGGAAATAGCCGGCGACCGCGGCACCCACCTTGAGGTGTGAGAAGCCGACCATCATGTCCACCGGCCGCTCGCTCAGGTCCCAGATCTCGACCACCGGCGTGCCGAGCCGGCGCAGTTGCTCGCGCGCCTTGGGCGAATGCACCAGCCCGGCGAAGACGATGCCGTCTGGCCGGCGGCTGGCCAATGTGTTCACCAGCGCTTCTTCGCGTGCATGGTCGTAGCCGCTCTGGCCGAGGATCAGTTGATAGCCGGCAGCGGCCAGGGTTTCGGTGAGCGTCTGCACCGTGGGCAGGAACTGCGCGACCGAGATGGCTGGCACCAGCGCCGCCACCGTCATGCTGCGGCGTGACTTCAGACCGCCAGCCAGCAGGTTCGGGATGTAGCCTGTCGCCTCGACGGCCTGACGCACCTTCGCGATGGTCTTCTCGGACACCAGGTCCGGGTTGCCCAGCGCGCGAGACGCGGTGATCAGCGAGACGCCTGCCGAGCGCGCGACGTCGTGCAGCGTGGCGGCACGCGGCGAGGCGGGCGCGGCGTCGGGAGTGGAAGAGGCGTTGGGCATGGCAGCAGCGTGAGACGGCCGCATTGTCCGACACGTTCGACGGGTCGCTTGACGCATCAAAATGACAACGTTACCATTTTCCAATCGAGCGCTCCAGCATCCGGCTCCGGCTTCACGGCACCGGTGCCATTGAACCGATGGTACGGGTAGCAACCGGAATATCGGTTGCGGCTCGCTCAAAAATGACAACGTTACCAATTTCAACCGCCTCCAACCCATGAACGCTTCAGCTTCTCCTGCCTTGGCCGCCGACGACCGCATCGCCTGGCTGCGTGTCTCTTCCTGCTACCTGCCGCTGGCCACGCCCATCAGCGACGCCAAGGTGCTGACCGGCCGGCAAAAGCCAATGACCGAGGTGGCGATGCTGTTCGTCGAGGTGCAGACCGAACAGGGCGCCGAAGGCCTGGGCTTCAGCTACTCTAAGCGGGCCGGCGGACCGGGGCAGTTCGCCCATGCCCGCGAGATTGCGCCGGCCTTGCTGGGCGAAGACCCGAGCGACATCGGCAAGCTGTGGGACAAGCTCTGCTGGGCCGGTGCTTCGGTGGGCCGCAGCGGCCTGTCGACGCAGGCCATCGGTGCGTTCGACGTGGCGCTGTGGGACCTCAAGGCGCGCCGCGCCGGCCTGCCGCTGGCCAAGCTGCTGGGCGCACACCGCGACTCGGTGCGCTGCTACAACACCTCGGGCGGCTTCCTGCACACCCCACTGGAACAGCTGCTGGTGAACGCCGCGGCCTCGGTGGAACGCGGCATCGGCGGCATCAAGCTGAAGGTCGGCCAGCCGGACCGCGCGCTGGACATCCGCCGCGTGGAAGCCGTGCGCAAGCACCTGGGCGACGGCGTGCCCATCATGGTGGACGCCAACCAGCAATGGGACCGGCCGACCGCGCAGCGCATGTGCCGCATCTTCGAGTCATTCGACCTGGTGTGGATTGAGGAACCTCTTGACGCCTACGACCACGAAGGCCACGCCGCGCTGGCCGCCGCGTTCGACACGCCGATTGCCACCGGCGAGATGCTGACCAGCGCCGCCGAGCACGGCGACCTGATCCGCCACCGCGCGGCCGACTACCTGATGCCTGACGCGCCGCGCGTGGGCGGCATCACGCCCTTCCTGAAGGTGGCGGCGCAGGCCGATCATGCCGGCCTGATGCTAGCGCCGCACTTCGCGATGGAGCTGCACGTGCACCTGGCCGCGGCCTACCCGCGCGAACCCTGGGTCGAACATTTCGACTGGCTGGAGCCGTTGTTCAACGAACGGCTGGAGATAGCGCGCGGCCGCATGCGGGTGCCCAAGCGGCCGGGCCTGGGCATCAGCCTGAGCGAGCAGGCACGGGCCTGGACGAGGGAAAGCGCCGAAGTCGGCCAGCGCACCTGATTCACCCGAACACACAACGAACGGAGACACACCGCATGACCCTCAAGCACACCTTTGCCGGCCTGCTGCTCGGCCTGTCCGCCTGCATCGCCCCCGCTTCGGCCGCCTGGCCGGACAAACCCGTCACGCTGCTGGTGCCCTTCCCGCCCGGCGGCTCGACCGACAACATCGCCCGCCTGCTCGGTGCGCAGCTGCAGCAAAGCCTGGGCGCGACCTTCGTGGTCGACAACAAGGCCGGTGCCGCCGGCACCATCGGCGCGGGCCAGGCCAAGCGCGCGGCGCCGGACGGCTACACGCTGC
Organism: Ideonella azotifigens; assembly: GCF_006519715.1. GTDB lineage: Bacteria > Pseudomonadota > Gammaproteobacteria > Burkholderiales > Burkholderiaceae_C > Ideonella > Ideonella azotifigens. The sequence goes on along the minus strand of NZ_VIDT01000605.1, from coordinate 873 downwards.
TGGTCGCGTCGCTGGGGCCGTTCGTGATCGCGCCGCACCTGCAGAAGGGCGTGAGCTACGACGCGCTGAAGGACTTCGACTACATCACCGTGGCCGTGCAGTCGCCCAACGTGCTGGCGGTGCCGGTGAACTCGCCGTTCAAGAGCGTGGCCGAGGTCATTGCCTACGAGAAGGCCCATCCCGGCAAGATGACCTTTGCCTCGGCCGGCAACGGCACCAGCGACCACCTCACCGCCGAGCTGTTCTGGCAGCAGACGGCCACCGAGGCGGTGCATGTGCCCTACAAGGGCGGCGCGCCAGCCATGTCCGACCTGATCGGCGGCCAGGTGGACGCGACCTTCATGAACGTCAACACCGCCGTGCCGCACATCAAGGCCGGCAAGCTGCGCGCGCTGGCCATCACCAGCACGCAACGCTCACCGGTGCTGCCGCAGGTGCCGACGATGACCGAGCTGGGCCTGCCCGGCGTCACCGTCTATTCCTGGCAGGCCGTGGCCGCACCCAAGGGCCTGCCGGCAGACATCAAGACCAGGCTGCGCGACGGCATCGTCAAGGCACTCAACGACCCGCAGGTCAAGGCCAGCCTGCTGGACGTGGGCTTCGAGATCGTCGCCAACACGCCCGAGCAGTTCACCGCCTTCCAGGCGACCGAATTCGCGCGCTGGAAGAAGGTGATCGACACCGGGCACATCACCGCGGATTGAGCGGCGGCTTCGTCGTGAAGCGAGGGTCGCAGCCAACGTGCTCGACCAGGAAGGCCAGCACCGCGCGCACCCGCGCCGGCAGGCGCTCGCTGCGGCCCAGATAGACGGCGTGGATGGGCGCGCGCTCATCGGGGTTGAAGCGCTCCAGCACCGGCACCAGCGTGCCGGC
>NZ_VIDT01000604.1 GCF_006519715.1 Ideonella azotifigens | reverse complement strand
GAAACGCTGGTGGCCAGCCGCACGGCCGAGCTGGAGCAGCGCAGCGCCGAGCTGCACGAGAGCGAGCGCCAACTGCAGCAAATGGCCTACTACGACGGCCTGACCGGCCTGGCCAACCGTCGCCTGTTCAACGAGGACCTGAAGCGCCTGCTGGCCGAAGCCCAGCGTGGCCAGCCCTTCACGCTGATGCTGCTGGACCTGGACCACTTCAAGCAGATCAACGACACCCTGGGCCACGATGCCGGTGACGCGCTGCTGGTGGCCGTGGCCCAGCGCCTGCGAGACGCCGTGCGCGAGGTGGACCGCGTGGCCCGGCTGGGCGGCGACGAGTTCGCATTGCTGCTCACCCGCACCACCGCCACCGAGGACGTGGAGCAGGTCTGCCGCCGCATCATCGACAGCCTGGACCTGCCGGTCGAACACCAGTCCCAGCGCCTGCAGGCCAGCGCCAGCATTGGCCTGGCCCGCGGCCCGCACGAAGCCGACAGCGCGGCCGAGCTCTACAAATGCGCCGACCTCGCGCTCTACGCCGCCAAGCGCGCCGGCCGCCGCGGCTGGCGCTGGTACACGCCAGCCGCCAGTTGAGCGGACACCGGACCGCTCATCGCGTCACCTCAACACCCCAGCCACGTCGACGATGTCCACCCCCGACAGCTGGCCCAGCCAATGGTCGAACCACGGCTTGTGCGAGGCGCCGACGATGGACAGCACTCGGGCGCCAGGGCGTTCGCGGAAGGTCTCGTGGATGTTGGCCACCATGCGCAGGTTGCGGATCTCCCAGCCTGCAACCCAGATCTGCGGATAACCCTCAGGCGACCTGGCGCGCAAAGCCGCGGCAACGTTGACCTCCGCGAGCACGCGCAAGCCTTCGGGATCGTTGAGGAAGCGGTACATCGGCAGCAGGTCAGGGGCCTGGAGCAAGACCTTCTCCCGCTTCTCACGTTCGTTCAACGCCCCTCTTCCCGAAGCCCATGCAGCCTCGATCACCCGCCCGAACGCCTTCGTGTCCGCGACATCGAGGCTGTCCCCGGTGTGGTTGTCCACGGCGAAGACGCGCTGCAGGCCCAACCGCGCCGCCAGGCGCGCACCCAACTGGTAGTCCTCGTTGTTGCGCGTCCCGATCTGACCGAGCATGGCCACCAGCGGCGCGTCCAACGTGTCACCAGCGCGCTGCTCGGCGGCCGGCAACTGCAGCCACTGCACATAGGCCGACGCTGGCTCGCTCGCCGCCAGGAACAGCGCAGCCAGGCGCCGCCGCTGTACCGGCGTCGGCTGCGCAGGCCAGGCCTTGAGCGCCTTGTTCACTTCGGCAATGGCGGCCGGCACGTCCAGCCCGGTGGCCGCCTTCGCCAGGTCGGTCGGCGCACAGTAGTCCGCGCCGTACTTGGCCGGATGGCGCGCCGCGAAATCACATTCCTCGCCAGGCAGCGCCTCGATGGTGATGATGTCTGGCCTGAAGCCGGCCAACCGGTCCAGCAAGCCCTGCAGCGTTGCCGGATCAAAGCCCTGCGGCAATCCGCGCAGGTGCATGGTGCCCAGCACCAGCACCTGCGCCCGAGGTCCCACCATGTCCCGGTCCAGCGAGGCCAGGTCGACCTGCGCCTGCGCCTGCGCCTGCATCGCGACGGCAAGCGCCACCCACGACCCGCCCAGCCACTTTTTCCACGTGCCCACTTCGCATGTCTCCCGAGGTTGAAAGCGCAGCTTCGGCAGGGAGAAGCACCATCGCTTCCCGCCAACCGCTTCGCGTCGGCGACTGTAGCGAGCGCACGCCGCAGCGTCCGCCAGCGCGCGACGAAACGACCATTTGGCAGGAGGAACCGGCGCTCCTGGCGACGAGCATCGCCGCCCCGCGCCGCCGCCCGCTTGCCGCGGACTGGACACAAAAAATTCCGACCTCAATGTCCATCGACGCGCCCCCTCCTCGTTCATCCAGGTAGACAGCCACCGCGATCTCCGTGTTGCTCGGGGCCGGAGGCGAACCACCATCGGAGGGAACACCATGGACAGGCTGCGCGGTCTGATCGCGATGATTGCCGGCATCGGCGCGGGCACGATGGCACCCGTCTTGTCAAGGAGGCGGCCATGAACGCAAGTGCTTCTCGACTCAGCCTCGGCGGCAAGACCCGTGTGGGCTGGGGCGGCCGCGGGGGGGCCGATCTGTTCGCTGTTGAAGGCGGCGTTCTGAGCTTGCGCGGTCTGCGGACCTACCGCTTCACGCCCGATCAGGTGGTGGCCATCGAACCGCTGGGGCCTCGCTGGCTCAGTGGTGGGGTGCGCATCGTGCACAACCAGGCGGATTACCCGCGCTTGATGAGCTTCTACTGCAGCGGCGGCAGTGCGAAGGTGTTCGAACTGCTGGCCCTTGCCGGCTTCGTGCCGCGCGGCAGCGGGCCCGCCGCAGGGCGGTCGCGGCTGCGCGCGGCGGTCTTCCCGTTGCTCGTGCTGCTGGTGATCAACGTGATCGTCTCGGGTCTGTTGCGGCTGTTGCACTGATCGGCCAACGGGCCGAGGGTCACTCCGCCCCGCGCAGCCAGTACAAGAGCGCAAAGCCGATGGCCAACCACAGCGCCACCACGAGCACGACCCCTGCCCGGCAGTTCGGCTTCCTGCCGTTGGCTTGCATCCACGCGTCCGCCTGCGCGCGGCATTCGGCGAGGACTTCCGGTGGCAGGAGCCGAATGGTCAACCAGATCAGGCCAGGCAGCAGCAGCACGTCGTCGAGGTAGCCCAGGACCGGAATGAAGTCCGGGATCAGGTCGATGGGACTCAGCGCGTAGGCCACGACGAACACCCCGAGGGCCTTCGCGTACCAGGGCGTGCGGGGATGCTTGCCGGCGAACCAGAGCGTCACGCCGTCGCGCTTGATTCGCCTGGCCCAGGTCTTCAGGTGCTTGCTCAGCGTCATGGAACGCGAAGCGTGATGGGGTCACGCTGCTGCTGTTTGTCCCGCACTGTATTGGACGAGCCGGGCCGGCCCCGCTCCGGCCGCAGCGGCGCCCGGAGGACTCGTCGCGGCCGTAGAGGCCCGCCTTCGATCAGTTGTTGGCAACCTGTGCGCCACTGGCCGCAGGTTCCGCCAAGCCACCACCCAGGGCCCGATACAGCGTGACCCGATTGCCCAGTTCCACCAGCCGCAGGCTGATCAGCGACTGGCCGGCGCTGTACGCGGTGCGCTGCGCTTCGAGGGCGGCGAGGTAGGTCGCCACGCCTTGCTGGTAGCGGGCGTCGGCCAGGCGTTGGCTGTCCTGGGCGGCGGCGAGCAAGGCGGTTTGCGCGTCGAGTTGTTCCTGCACGGAGCCGCGGCGGGCCAGGGCGTCGGCCACTTCCTGGAACCCGGTCTGCAGCGCCTTTTCGTAGGCGGCCACGGCGGCTTCGCG
>NZ_VIDT01000603.1 GCF_006519715.1 Ideonella azotifigens | reverse complement strand
CGCTGGCGTGGGGCCGATGAAGGCGAAGCCGGCGGCCTCGCAGGCTTCGGCAAAGCCGGGGTTCTCGGACAGGAAGCCGTAGCCGGGATGGATGGCACCGGCGCCGGTGTCGCGTGCGGCAGCGAGGATGCGCTCGGCATTCAGGTAACTTTGTGCCGCCGGTGCCGGGCCGATGCAGACGGCCTGGTCGGCCATGGCGACATGGCGCGCATCTGCGTCCGCTTCGGAGTAGACCGCCACGGCCTTCAGGCCCAGCGCATGCAGCGTGCGGATGATGCGGCAGGCAATGGCGCCGCGGTTGGCGATGAGGACTGTATTGAAAGACATGGTCTGCAAGGCTTGGGCGGGTCGTCCCGCCGGTCTTGGGCAGCCGGGCTCAGGTCGTCCTGAAGGCTGTGAAGGGCTTCAGGACCAGACGAGCACCTGGGCCGGTGTCGGGTCGTAGCCATTGCAGGGGTTGTTCAGCTGCGGGCAGTTGGAGATGAGCAACCACAGGTCGATCTCGGCGCGCAGCTCCACGTACTTGCCCGGGGCGGACACACCGTCGTCGAACTTCAGCCCGCCTTCGGGGGTGACCGGCACGTTCATGAAGAAGTTGATGTTGGGCGCCAGGTCGCGCTTGCCCAGGCCGATGTCGGCCGCCAGCAGGGCGCTGAGGAAGTTGTCGCGGCAGGCGTGCATGTGGCGCTTGCCGAGGGCGTAGCGCACCTGGTTGCTCTCGGTGGAGCAGGCGCCGCCCAGGGTGTCGTGGCGGCCGCAGGTGTCGGCCACGATGGTGGCCATCTTGCGGCCGGTGTTGCTCATCAGCACCGAGCCGGTGGTCAGGTAGATGCCGCCCTGGGCCAGCATGGTGTTGGTGGCGCTGTAGCGCTCGCCCAGCGGTGCCTGGGCGTAGAAGAGGGCGTCGATGGCCTGGTTGCCTTCGAGGTCGATCAGGCGCAGCGTCTGGCCGGCCTTGATGGACAGAAGGCAGGGCTCGCCGGCCGGCACGGTGTGGTCGTGCAGTGCGTCGGCCGGGTCCAGCAGGCTTTCTTGAATGCGGAATGCGGTGGCTTGGCTCATGGCGGACCTCAGAGGTACAGCAATTCGGTGTTGTGCAGCGCGCGGGCGTTTTCCGGGCGGAAGCTGCGGCAGAAGTCGTCCGCCTGTGCGGTACCGGAATGCCAGGCGGCCAGGCCGATGCGGCCGGGCGTGTAGACGGGCGCCGGGTCCAGCGGATGCGGTGCGCTGCTGTAGGCGACCAGCAGGTCCATCTCGCAGCGCAGCTCCAGCGCGCTGCCGGGCTTGGCGTGGCGCTCGGCGAACTGGAAGCGGCCTTCGAGGTCCACCTGCACCTTGCTGAAGGCATTCACCGGGGCGATCAGGTCGCGCGGCGCGAGGCCGAACTTGGCCAGCTCGACCTGCAGGCCCTCGCGGCCGGCGCGGGCCATCGCATTGCGGTGCGTGGCGTAGCGCTGGGCCGGGTATTTGGCGACGAGCAGGGTTTCGTCCAGCAGCGCGCCCAGCGGGTCGTGCCAGCCCAGCGTGTCCTCGGTGATCGAAGCCATCGCCCGGCCCATGTCGCTCATCAGCACATGGCCGCGGGTGAGGTGCGCGGTGTGCTGGGCCTTGAGTGTGTCGGGCATGTTGTAGCGCTCGAGCAGGTCGGCTGCTGCGTACAGCACCAGGCTGAAATTCGCCGAGGCGTCCAGCGCGACCATGCGCAGCGAGCTGCCGCGGCGCAGCAGGCGCGCGCCGTGGCAGCCGCCGGGCACGATGTCGGACCAGATCACCGTATCCGCCGGCAGCGTGGGCGCGAACTCGCGCCACAGCGCGGGCGTGTCCACCGGCGCGCTGGCCGGCGGGTTGTCCAGGGTGTGGACCAAGGTTTTCATGTGGGGTGGTCTCCAAATGAGGTGCCGCTTTACGCGGCGGCCTGGCTGAGTTTTTCGAGCAGCTCCAGGTCGGTCTTCATGCCCGAGGTGTCGCGGATGCGTTCGAGGATTTCGCGCTTGAGCGCGAGGAACTCCGGGGCCAGCTTCATGTCCTGATTGCGGCGGGCTGGCAGCGGCACCGGGTAGATGGTGTCGATGCGGCCGGGGCGGGGCGCCATCAGCACCACACGGTGGCCCAGGTACAGCGCCTCCTCCACGTCGTGCGTGACGAAGACGATGGTGCTGCGCTCCTGCCGGTGCACGTGGGCGATCAGGTCGTGCATGACCTCGCGGGTCTGCGCGTCCAGTGCGCCGAAAGGCTCGTCCATCAGCAGGATGGGCGGTGCGCTCATCAGTGCGCGGGCAATCGCCACGCGCTGCTGCATGCCGCCGGAGAGCTGGTTGGGGTAGGCGTCGCGCACGGCGTCCAGGCCCATCAGCCGCAGCAGCGCATCGGCGCGGCCGCTGGCGGCTTCCACATCGCTGCTGCTGCGGTCCCGGGTGTGGGCGGAGAGGCGGCGCACGAAGCGGATGTTTTCGATCACCGTCAGCCACGGGTAGAGGCTGTAGTGCTGGAACACCATGGCTCTGTCCGGCCCCGGCCCGGCAATGGGCTGGCCGCAGACGCGCAGCTCCCCCTGGTCATGCCGCTCCAGCCCGGCCATGCAGCGCAGCAGCGTGGACTTGCCGCAGCCCGACGCGCCAACCAACGTGACGAACTCGTTGGGCGCAATGTCCAGGTTCACGTCCACCAGTGCCGGCTGCTTGCCGCCGGGGTAGGTCTTGCCCAGGGCCCGGCAGCAGAGGGACGGCATCACGTCCAATGTCGCGAGGGTCATCAATTTCTCCCGTATAGCCAGGGGAATGCCTTGCGGTGCAGCAGGCGGAACAACTGGTCGATGGCCAGCCCGATCAGGCCGATCAGCAGGATGCCGGCGAAGATCTTGTCGGTCTGCAGGAAGCGCTGGGCCTTCAGGATCGCAAAGCCCAGCCCCGAGTTGGCGGCCACCAGTTCGGCCACCACCAGGTAGGTCCAGGCCCAGCCCATGGTCACACGCAAGGTGTCCAGCAGCGCCGGCTTGGCCGAAGGCACGATGACCTGCTCGACCACTTCGCGCCGGGTGGCCCCCATGGTCTGCGCGGCCTCGATCTGCGCCATCGGCACCCGCCGCACGTCCTCGGCCACCATCAGCACCATCTGGAAGAAAGTGCCGATGAAGATGATGGCCACCTTCGCGCCCTCGCCAATGCCCACCCACAGCATCACCAGCGGCACGAAGGCGACCGCCGGCATGTAGCGGATGAAGTCGGTCAGCGGTTCCAGCAGCGCCTGCATCGCCCGCCAGCTGCCGATGAACAGGCCCAGCGGCAGCGCCAGCAGCGCGGCCAGCGCCCAGCCGGCGACCACGCGCAGGATGCTGATGCCGGCATCGCCCAGCAGGTCGTCCTCGGACCACCAGGTGACGATGCG
>NZ_VIDT01000602.1 GCF_006519715.1 Ideonella azotifigens | reverse complement strand
TGTGGTTCGGCCGGTGATTCGCATGCGGGCACCTCGGGTAGGTTTCGTTTGCATCTCAGCGCTCCGCGAGCGTCGAGGCTTGTTGGGTCAGCTGGTGGCGCACCTTGGCGTTTTCGGCAACGGTGGCTTTCAGCGGCAAGGCTTCGGCGGCCGGCAGGCGCGTCGGGTGCAGGCCCATCTTCGAAATCGCCGCCGCACCGTTGGCCGAAGGCGCGGCCTGGCTGACCACCATGTCGGCGCCTTCGGCCAGCGGCTGGACCTGGCCGGGCATGCCGAAGGCGGCAGCCAGTGCACGGGCCTGGGCCGTGCTCAGCACCACCAGTTCAATGCGACGGTTCACGGCGGCGCGCGGGTCTTCGATCTTCATCGGCGCGCGGTCGGCCATGCCGATGACCTGCAGCACGCTGGCCGCCGGCATGCCGCCGTAGGTCAGGCTGAGGCGGGCGGCCATTGCGCGCTGGTTGGACAGCGTCCAGTTCGAGAACGCCGCGGCGTCGGTGTTGGCATAGGCCGTCGCGTCGGTGTGGCCCAGCACCAGCAGCTGGTTGTCGATCTCGGCGAACAGCGGGCCCATCTGGGTCAGCAGCTTGCGGAACCTGGTGTTGGGCACCGCACTGCCGCGGGCGAACATGCCTTCGCCGTCGGTGTCGTGCAGCAGCACGCGCAGGCCCTGCGGCGTGACTTCGGTCTTCAGGTGGCTTTCCAGGCCGGCGTCTTCGGCCAGGCCGGAGAGCTTGCGGGCCAGCAACTGCATGTCTTCCGGGCCGTCCATGTGCTTGCGTTGCAGCGGATGGGCCTGGTCGGTCTGGCCGTTGCCCTGGTTGGGGCCACGGGCCGCGTTGGTACCGCCCTGGCCGGGCACCGGCTCGCGGGTGATCAGGCTGCCGAACTGGCTGCCCTTCAGGTCCGGGATGTGGCCCTGGCTGCCTTCGTCGATGGGCGTGCCCATGACGGACAGCAGGTTCTGCTCGGCCGCTTCCTTGTCGCGCGAGGCCAGCAGCCACAGCACCAGGAACAAGCACAGCAGCGCGAGGCAGAAGTCGGCAAACGCGACCTTCCACGCGCCGCCGTGGGCCTCGTCATGGCCCTTGGCCGAGACGCGCTTGACGACGGTCTCGCCGTGATGGGCATCAGGCTTGGGCACGCTTGTCTCCTGCGCGGCGTTGCGGGGTGGCGCCGGCGTCGCCGGCGTCCTGCATCTTGTTGATCCAGCCTTCCAGGCGGGCGAAGCTGGGCTTGATGTTGAGCTGCACCAGGCGGCGGCCGGCGTCGATCGCCAGCAGCGCCGGCTTGCCCGAGACATGCGTGACCAGCACCACCTTGACCGACTCGAAGGCCTGCAGCTCCTCGCTGACCAGCTGCTTCATCATGTTGCTGATCGGGTCCAGCACGCCGTAGCACATGAAGATACCAATGAAGGTACCCACCATCGCGGCGCCGACGCGCACGGCGATCTCGGCAGTGCCGGCGCCTTCGGCCACCACGTTCATGGTCATCACGATGCCCAGCACCGCGGCCAGGATGCCGAAGCCCGGCATCGCCTCCCCGATCTTGGCCAGCGACTTGGCTGGCTGCGCCATCTCTTCGTGGATCGCTTCGATCTCTTGTTCGAGCACACCTTCGAGCTCGTGTGCATTGATCTTGCCCATCGCCATCAAGCGAAAGTTGTCGACGATGAAGTGGAGCAGCTTGGGCTCTTCGAGGATCAGCGGATAACGCTTGAAGAGATCGCTCTCATGCGGGGCTTCAACGTGTGCGTCCAGTGCCTTCAGGCCGCCGGCCGCCGTCTGCAGCAGCTCGTACATCAGCAGCAGCAGCTGGCGCTGGAATTCCTCGCCGGGCTTCTTGCGCATCATCACCTTGCGCACCTGCAGCCACATCTCCGAGAGCACGTGCTTGGGGTTGCCCAGCACGATGGCGCCTGCACCTGCGCCAACGATGATCAGCAGCTCGGTGGGCTGCCAGATCATCTTCATGTCGCCGTCGTGGATCATGTAGCCGCCGAAGACGCAGCCGACGATGATGAGGATGCCGAGGATGGATTGCATGGGGTGGTCTCTTTGGGGGCTAGCGGGTCAGGCGGCGGTCAGGCGGCCAGGTGGCGCTTCATCTTCTGCAGCGCGGCCTTGTTGATCTGGCAGATGCGGGCCTCGGTCAGGTCCAGCACCGCGGCGATTTCCTTCAGGCTCAGCTCGTACTCGTAGTACAGCTGGATCACGCGTTGTTCACGTTCGTCCAGCGCGCTCAGGGCTTGCGCCAGGCTGCGGCGCTGGATCAGGATCTCCTCGGGCGAGCGCTGCGCCGAAGGCAATTCGGCCATCTCGTGCAGCAGTTCGTCGAAGCTGGCCATCTGCTCGGCGTTTTCTGCGGCGAGGTGGGCCTGGTAGGTTTCCGGCGTGAGCTTCAGCACCTTCAGCACTTCGGCCTCGGTCGGCTCGCGGCCCAGGCGGCGCGTCATCTCGCGCAGGCCGTCGCGCAGCTTGTGGCTGTCCTGGCGCACGCTGCGCGGGCGCCAGTCCTGGCGGCGCAGTTCGTCGAGGATCGCGCCGCGGATGCGCAGCGAGGCAAAGGCAGCGAACTTTTCGTCCGGCGGGCCGTAGCGGCGCAGTGCTTCCAGCAGCCCCATCAGGCCGATCTGCTGCATGTCGTCGCGGTCCATCGTGGCGCTGAGCTGGGCGCTGAGCTGGCGCACCACGCGCTTGACCAGCGGCGTGTGCGCGATCAGCTCGCGCTGCTCGCGGGCCGGGTCGAGCGCGGCGCGCGCAGCTTCGCCGCCCGCCTCGGCATAGGCCGCCACCTCGAAATGACCCGCGTGCAAGTCCATGGTCATTCGACGATGAGCTTGCCGATCATGGCCTCGGCAAACGGCATCTCCTGATGCTCGGCTGCATAGGCCTCATGGAACGCCTCGTTGAGCGTGCTGGCCAGGGCGTCCACGCCCATCGAGCTGGCCTGGGCGCGGGTGCGCTCCGACAGGGCTTTCACCGCCACGCTGCGCAGCAGCGGCAGGTGGTCCCGGGTCTGCTTCTCGGTCTTGGGCGGCGCCTTGAAGACCAGGTCCACGGCCAGGTAGTGCGAGCCGCTTTCCTGTTCGCCGTTGCGCAGCATCACGATGACTTTGTCCAGCGTGACGTACTTGTAGTCCACCGCTTCGGCCACATGCGCCTTGGCCTCGCCGGCCGACCCATGGTCTTTCAGCTTCCACCAGGCCGCGGCACCGCCAGCGGACAACAGCAGGACGGTGGCGACACCGCCGAGGATCAGTTTCTTGGACATCGCGTTCAGCCTTTGCGCAGACGGAAGGGGGTGGTGGCCGTGCCGGTTTCTGCATCGGCCTCGGCCAGTGCGCGGCCGGGGGCCTGCGCTTCATCGGAGGTGGTGCGCTGC
>NZ_VIDT01000601.1 GCF_006519715.1 Ideonella azotifigens | reverse complement strand
CGGCGCCCGCATCCGCAGCGAGTTCATCCAGGGCGTGGGCAAGGTCAAGGGCAAGTTCGTGATCCTGCTGGACGTGAACCATGTGCTCACGATTGACGGGGTCGGCGAGACCGCGGCGGTCGCCCCCGCTGAGCTCGCCATCGCGAACTGAACACCTCACCTGAGCTTTGGCTGGTGAGCTTGACCGGAAGACCCTGAAGCAGTCCCCGCTACACGCGGCTTGTATTCGTCCACCTGAAAGATACCCGTGCCAAATCAAAAAAGCATTGCCATTCGACTGGCCGGCAGCTTTGCAGCCGTCATCGTCTCGTTGCTGGGAACCAGCCTCTGGCTGAGTGCCCACGCCTCGGCCGTCTCCGAGTCCGGCAGCCTGCTCGCCGTCGTGGCAGCACTGTGTGGCGTATTGGGATTCTGGGTGATACGCAGCGTGACGGTGCCGCTGGGGCTGGCGGTAAGCGCCGCTGAGCAGATCAGCCTGGGGCATCTCGACGTCACCGTGCCCAGCGGCCCGGCCGATGAAACCGGCCGCCTGTTGCAAGCACTGGGCACCACCGTGCACGGGCTCAAGCGCATGAATGGCGAACTCACCCGCATGTCCGCCGAACACGACGCCGGGGACATCGATGTGGTGATCGACACCGAGGCCCTGGTGGGCGATTTCCAAAGCATGGGCCAGGGTGTGAACCGGATGGTGGCGGGTCACATTGCAGTGAAGAAGAAGGCCATGGCCTGCATCGCTGAGTTTGGCCGCGGCAACTTCGAAGCCCCGCTGGACAAGTTCCCGGGCAAGAAGGCCTTCATCAACGAGACCATCGAGCAGGTGCGCAGCAACCTCAAGGGCCTGATCTCGGAACTCAACCGCATGTCGCGCGAACATGATGCGGGCGACATCGACGTGATCATCGAAGCGGCGCGCTTCGACGGTGAGTTCCGCACCATGGCGCAAGGCATCAACCAGATGGTTGGCGGCCACATCGCGGTGAAGAAGAAAGCCATGGCCTGCATTGCAGAATTTGGCCGCGGCAACTTCGAAGCGCCGCTGGACAAGTTCCCAGGCAAGAAGGCCTTCATCAACGACACCATCGAGCAGGTGCGCCTGAACCTGAAGGCGCTGATTCGGGACACCGAAATCCTGGTCACCGCCGCCAACGCTGGGCGCCTCGAAGTGCGCGCAGACACTGACCTGCACCAAGGTGATTTCCGCAAGATCGTGGATGGCATCAACCGCACCCTGGATGCGGTGATCGAGCCCCTGAACGAGGCGAAGCGAGTGCTGCAGGCCATGGAAGGGGGCGACCTGACCCAGGTGGCCAAGGCCGACTACCAAGGGCAGCTCAAGGACTTGTGCGACTGTGTGAACAGCACGGTGGCCAAGCTCTCGCAGGTGGTGACCGAGGTCAACAGCGGTACCGATGCCTTGTCCAGCGCTTCCGAAGAGGTCAGCGCCACTGCGCAGGCCCTGTCGCAGGCGGCCAGCGAACAGGCTGCAGGCGTCGAAGAGACCAGCGCCTCGATGGAGCAGATGACGGCCTCCATCTCGCAGAACACCGAAAACGCCAAGGTCACCGATGGCATGGCCACCAAGGCTGCTGCAGAAGCCGCCGAAGGTGGCGAAGCCGTGAAGGCCACGGTGGCGGCGATGAAGCAGATCGCACAGAAGATCGTGATCATCGACGATATCGCCTACCAGACCAACCTGCTGGCGCTGAACGCGGCCATCGAGGCCGCACGTGCCGGCGAACACGGCAAGGGCTTTGCGGTCGTGGCCGCCGAGGTGCGCAAGCTGGCCGAACGCAGCCAGATCGCAGCGCAGGAGATCGGCACCGTGGCCTCTTCCAGCGTGGAGCTGGCCGAGCGGGCCGGCCAGTTGCTGAACCAGATCGTGCCGAACATCCGCAAGACTTCGGACCTGGTGCAGGAGATCACCGCCGCCTCGGAGGAGCAGTCTTCCGGCGTGGGCCAGATCAACAGCGCCGTGACCCAGCTCAGCCAGACCACGCAGCAGAACGCCTCCAGCTCCGAAGAGCTGGCCGCCACGGCAGAAGAAATGAGCAGCCAGGCCGAGCAGCTGCAGCAGACCATGGCCTTCTTCAAGCTGGCCAATGTGCAGCACCTTGCCCGCGCACCACAGCCGAGCCTGGTCGTCCGTGGTGGCCGCGGCCATGCCCCGCAGGCGTCACGCCGCCAGACCCGCAGCAACTCGCTGGTTTCCAAGAGCGGTGCCGTGACCCTTGGCGGACAGAGCAGCGCGCTCGGCTCGGCCGAAACCCTGGACGAGTCGCAGTTCGCCCGCTTCTGATCCCATGGTCATTTGAGTTGGGAATCAGGCACTGCGCCTGGCGGGAAAAGTGGGAAAAGTATTCGCCGGTGGTCGTGGACAGCGTTTCCAAAAAGCCGTCCGGGGGTGCTGGAAACTGAAATGGCCGCTTGTACGAAATCCATTGTCGGCAATGGACAATGCATCACAATCATTAACAACTTCATCGAAAATCGATCTCGGCGCAAATAACTGATCGCTTTGTCCCTTATCAGGGTTTCATCCCCCATTTGCGGGAGTGCGCCCCCGCCCGGGAAGCCTATGATCCGGCTCCTCCGGCGCTCAAAGGTTTGGCGACTGCCGAGCCGGAGATTTTTCTCCTGTCGCCAGGAGGCTCTCCCATGGAAGCAGTAACAGATCTTCGCTTTCACACGGTGAGCAGTGACCTTCGTTGCGCCGTGCCGGCAACGCGGCGTGTGCTGCTGATCGACGACCACGAACTGGTGCGCGCCGGCATCCGCACGCTGTACCGGCTGCTGGATGACCTCAGCATCGAGTGGCTGGAAGCCGCATCCTTGCAGGAAGGCCTGCAGGTCTACCGAGACAGCGGGCCGGTCGACGTGGTCTTGCTGGACCTGAACCTCAGCGACTGCAAAGGCCTGCAGGGCCTGCGCCAGTTCCTGCAGGCCTTCCCCGAGGCCAGGGTGGCCGTCTTCAGCGGCACGCAGGACGAGTTCGTCGTGCGGCAGGCCAGGGCGCTGGGGGCGGTGGGCTACGTGCCCAAGGGCGCGATGATGGTCGAGATGCGCAACACGCTGGCAGCGCTGGTGGGCGACGCGCGGCGCGGCCGGCCTGCATCGCCCGGCACCTTGTTCCCCCGCTTCCCGTCTTCTGCCATGTACGACCGCGTGGCCGAACTGGGTCCCCGCCACCTGGAGATCCTGGAACTGGTGCTGTCGGGCTGCAGCAACCAGGAGATCAGCAACTCGACCCAGCTCTCGCTGGGCACGGTGAAGAACTACGTTTCTTCGCTGTTGCTGGCATTGGATGTGAAGTCCCGTTCGCACATGATCAGCCTGTTCCGCTGACGGCCACCCCGGACCAAGGTGGCGTCACACGCGGCCGGTTCGCCAGCGCCATGGGCGGCGCAT
>NZ_VIDT01000600.1 GCF_006519715.1 Ideonella azotifigens | reverse complement strand
GTGCCCTCGGTCGACCTGAAGCGCTACCAGGGCACCTGGTACGAGGTGGCGCGGCTGCCCCTGGCTTTCGAGGCCAGCTGCGTGGGCCAGCCCACTGCGAACTACCGCCTGGAAGGTGAGCGCATGGTGGTGTTGAACCGCTGCGCGGGCGCCAACGGCGAGCTGCGTGAAGCCCTGGGCGTGGCCAGGGTCGTGCCTGGCAGCGGCAATGCGCAGCTCAAGGTCAGCTTCGCGCCGGGCTGGCTGCGCTGGCTGCCCATGGTCTGGGCCGACTACTGGGTGCTGGAGCTGGACGCGGACTACCAGGTCGCGCTGATCGGCACCCCTTCGCGCGACCACCTGTGGGTGCTTGCGCGCCAGCCGCAAGTTTCGCAGGCGGCATTGCGGGCGCTGACCCGCCGGGCCAAGGCCATGGGTTTTGCCACCCATCAGCTGCAGTACGCCACCGCACCCTGAACCGCGCGCAAGAGGCGCTCGAATCTTTCGCATCGGCCGAGAGGCCAAGGAGACACACATGGGACGCAGCAGCTTGCTGGGTGTTGAACAAGCAGATCTCGAGTCCGAAGGACACGACAACGCTGCGCTGGGCCCGAGCGACAGCTCCGACAGCGGCAGCGACATGGTCGGCGTGGACGAGCTGGGCGACGGTGATCCGAACGAGCCGGTGGACGTGGCGCTGGGCCGCGACCTCGAACGCCCGTTGATGCCGGTCGACAGCCTGAACGGCGCCACCAGCGACCGCGGCGGCTCGGGTGAGCGCCGCAGCGCCGGCTCCGATGCCGGCGAGGAGGCCAGCGACATCTCGGTCGACCGTGTCTTCAGCACTGGCGACGCCAGTGACGCCGACCAGGACGCCGCACTCGAAGACGCGCTGGACCAGGCCGTCTACGAAGACGTGCTGGACGACGAAGACGTTGCCGACGAGGAGGACGAGGCCATCGCCAACGAGGACCTGGCCATCATTGCCCGCAGCGAGCGCGAGATGATGGGCGAGGACAAGGAGGACGAGTCTGCCGACCCGGTGGGCGATGGCCACTCCGATGCCGAAGCCGCCGCGAAGACCGCGCCGCATGCCAAGCCGGCACAAAAGCCGCTGCCGGCCAAGGCTGCAGGCGGCAAGCCATTGAAGACGAAGAAGTGAAGAAGTGAGCCAGGGCTGAAGCGGCCGCGCAGGGCGCTTCAGCGGGCCAGCGTCACCTCACATCGCGTGGCGCTCGCCCGCATGCTGCAGGCAGGCCTGCGCGCACAGCTTGCACGCCTCGCGGCAGCGGATGCAGTGCTCGTGCTCGTGCTTGCCGCATTCCTCGGCGCAGGCCGTGCACACATGGGCGCACAGCGCGCAGAAGTCGCCGTGGTGCACCGAGCCCCGCGCCAGCGCGCCCAGCGTGGCGCTGCAGATCGCCGCGCAGTCCAGGTTGATGAGGATGCAGGCGGCCATCATCGGGTCGCCGTCACGCGCGTCTTCCGCGGCGCAGTTTTCGCAGGCACGGCGCGCGGCCTCGCAAGCCGTGATGCAGGCGCTCAGGTCCTCGCTCGGAGGGGTCAGGGGGTCGACGGTGGGCATTGCTTGTTCCTCGAAAAGCCAGGGAGATGGCTTGGAGCTGGCAAGCGATGTGCCCCGAGGTGGCTTCAGGCCTGGGCGGCCATCGAAAGGGTCGGAAGGGTCGGAGTGATGTGGCCCAGCGCCTGCTTCACATAGCTGTCCTTCTCACCCACCGGTGCCACGTAGTGCAGCGCGCTCGCTGCCGCGTCCAGGCCTTCGCTGCGCGCGATGACCCAGGCTGCGAGATAGGCCGAGGCCATGCAGCCGCCAGCTGTCGCCAGGTTGCCCTGTGCGGTGAACGCCTGGTTCAGCACTTCCACGCCGGCCGCCTGCACCCAGGGCTTGCTGGTCAGGTCGGTGCAGGCGGGTACGCGGCCCAGCAGCCCCAGCCTGGCCAGCACCAGCGTGCCCGAGCACTGCGCGCCCAGCAGCTGGCGGGCAGGGTCCAGCTGCAGCGAGGCCATCAGCGCCGCGTCTTCCACCACCTCGCGGGTTTTCATGCCGCTGCCCACCAGCACCGCATCGGCCGCATTGGCCTCTTCCATCGTGCACTGGCGGTGCAGCACCACGCCATTCATGGAGGTCACGGTCTGTGTCGGGCTGGCCAGCGAGACACGCCAGCCGGGCCGCTTCACGCGGTTCAGCAGGCCCAGTGCGATCAGCGAATCCAGCTCGTTGAAGCCGTCGAAGGTGAGGATGGCGATGTGCATGGGCGCAATCTAGCCGATGGGCGCAGGCCGGCCCAGACACAGTGGCCGCCGCCTCGCACCGGTACAGCGAGGTTTGCTGCTCAGGCGGCCAGCAGTTGCCGCCACTCCGCCGGTTCGCGGAACAGGTGCTGCGGCTGCTCGGCCGCCAGCTCCGCGTGCGAGCCGTGGCCCCACAGCACGCCGGCACCATGCAGCCCGTTGCGCCGCGCGGCGGTCAGGTCCACCGCCCGGTCGCCCACCATCACCGCCGGGCCGCGGATCACGCCGCGCTCGCGCAGCGCGGCGATCTGCTGCCACTTCTGCACGCCGATGTCGCCACCGCTGACAAAGCCGAAGAAGTGCCGCAGCCCGAACATCTCGAGGATCTGCTCGGCGAAGTCCACCCGCTTGGAGGTGCACACACCCATGGCCACGCCCGCATCCGCCAGCACCTGCAGTGCCTCGGGCACGCCGCCGTACAGCGTGTTCTCGGCATAGCCCAGCTCGCCGTAGCGCTCGCGGTACTTCGCCACCAGGCTGGCCACCAGCGCAGGGTCCGCGCCACCCGGCAACCTGCCGAAACTCTCGTCCAGCGGCGGCCCGATCCAGGCTGGTACCTCGTGTGGCTGCAGCGGCGCATGGCCGTGGTGCAGCAGTGCATGGTTGATCGAGCGGCCAATGCCCACCGCCGGGTCGCTCAGCGTGCCGTCAAGGTCGAACAGGATCAGGTCGTAGGGCATGTGTCCTGGCTTTCAGGCGGACTTCTGCGCCAGCTGCTGCGCCGCGCGCAGGCGCCGCATGATGGGCTCGTTCAGCTCGCGCGCCATCTTGTTCCAGCGCTGGGTGATCTTGTCCAACTCGGTCTGCAGGCGGGCGGCGGTCGAAGCGTCGCCAATGGCGAGGGTCCAGATCATGTATTCGGCGTAGGCTTCGAAGGTGCCGTGTGTGGTCACGGCGTTTTCGAACTCGCTGCGGGCTTCGCTGGCACGTGCGGTGCCGGCCAGGCAGCGCGCGGTGAGCAGGGCGACCTGGTCGCGGCGGAAGCCGGCGTCGCGCTGACGGATGTCCGCCAGGTGCGCCAGCGCTTCAGGGTAGCGCTGGCATTCGGTGAAGGCCCGCGCGGCGCCGAACTTGATCTCCAGGTCGGAGGCAAACGGGCCCTTCAGGCAAGCTTCGTAGAGCTTGGCG
>NZ_VIDT01000060.1 GCF_006519715.1 Ideonella azotifigens | reverse complement strand
GGAGTGAGCAGGTGCACCCGCCGGGCAGGCTGCGCCGCCTGCGCGCACCGAAGAGTGCGGCAAATCACGCTGCGCCCATGGCGTCCCTTGAGCTTGGCGTTTCGGTGCCGATACAGCGCAAGATCAATCGGCATCGGCAAGGGAGCGTGTCATGGGCATGACCAGCAACATGAAGATCGGGACCCGTCTGTCCCTGGGGTTTGGCGTCGTCATCGCCATTGCACTGGGCATGGCCGGCGTCGGCTTTGCGAAGCTGTCCGAGATCCAGCGCTCGGTCGAGCAGCTGACCAGCGACCGCCTGGTCAAGGTCGACCAGCTCTCGCAGACCAAGGACAACATGAACGTGGTGGCGCGTGGTGTGCGCAACATCGTGCTGATGTCCGAGCCCGAAGGTCGGGCCAAGGAAAAGCAGCGCATCGACGAGATGCGGGCCAAGAATGCCGAGCTGGCCCGGCTGCTGGATGCCTCGGTGCACAGCGAGCGTGGCCACGCGCTGCTGGCCGCGGTGCAGGCAGCGCTCAAGCCGTATGAGGTGGCGATGGACAAGGCCATTGCGCTGGGCATGGCCAACGACGACGAAGAGGCCACGCGCATGCTGCTGAAGGACGTGCGGCCCCTGCAGCAGACGTATTTCAAGGCAGTGGACGAGCTGGTGGCGATGCAGCAGCAGGAGATGCGCGACGCGGTCACGCAGATCCAGGGCGACGCCGCCTCCAGCAGCGTGCTGATGCTGGTGCTGGCCACGGTGGCGGCGGTCTGCGGTGGCCTGCTGGCCTTCCTGATCCGCCGATCGGTGGTGACGCCGCTGCGCCAGGCCGTGGGCGTGGCGCGCACGGTGGCCTCGGGTGACCTGAGCTCGAAGATCGAGGTGACCTCACGCGACGAAACCGGTGAGCTGCTGCAGGCCATGAAGGACATGAACGAAGGCCTGGTGCGCCTGGTCTCGCAGGTGCGCGACAGCAGTGAGAGCATTGCCACCGGCTCGGCCGAGATCGCCACCGGCGCGGCCGACCTGAGCCAGCGCACCGAGGAGCAGGCCAGCAACCTGCAGCAGACGGCGGCATCGATGGAGCAGCTGACCGGCTCGGTGCGCAACAGCAGCGATTCGGCCCGCCAGGCCAGCGAGCTGGCCGCGCGTGGCGTGGACGCGGCGCTGCGTGGCGGTCAGGCGGTTGGCCAGATGGTCAGCACGATGGCAGACATCTCGCAGGCCTCGCGCCAGGTGGCCGACATCCTGTCGGTGATCGACGGCATTGCCTTCCAGACCAACATCCTGGCGCTGAATGCCGCGGTCGAAGCCGCGCGGGCCGGCGAGCAGGGCAAGGGTTTTGCGGTCGTGGCCAGCGAAGTGCGCACGCTGGCGCAGCGCTCGGCCGAAGCGGCCAGGCAGATCAAGACGCTGATCCAGCACAGCGTGGAGCGGGTCGAGGCCGGCACGCGGCAGGTCGCGCTGGCGGGTGGCGAGATGGACGCGATCGTCGCCGAGGTGCGGCGGGTCAGTGGGCTGATCGGCGAGATATCCACTGCCAGCGCCGAGCAGAGCACCGGCATTGGCCAGATCGGCGACGCCGTCAGCCAGCTGGACGACGTGACCCAGCAGAACGCCGCGCTGGTCGAGCAGAGCAGCGCAGCGGCCGAGAGCCTGCGCGAGCAGTCGGCCAGGCTGGCCGGCCTGGTGCGCGCGTTCCGGCTGGAAGGCGCAGCGGCCGTGCCGATGCCGGCCTGATCCATCGCACTACACCCGCTTACCAACACGCCAACAGGGCCTTGTCATCAGGGAGGGCGGGCGGTGCGTTGTGCTGACCGGGCCGGCTGACGCTGGTCCGGCTTTCCACAACGACATTCGCCCGATGAAACCCCTCTTCAAACTGGCGCTGGCCGTGTTGGCCACCGCGGCCGCCTGCCACGCCTCGGCCGAGATCACCTTCTTCGAGCACCCCGACTTCCAGGGTCGCGCCGTCACGCTGCACCACCCGGTCGACAACTTCGAGCGACGCGGGTTCAACGACCAGGCCTCCTCGGTCATCGTGCGCGGTGAGCCTTGGGAGGTTTGCGAACACGCCGACTTCGGTGGGCGCTGCGTGGTGCTGCGGCCGGGCGAGTACCCGTCGCTGCATGAATTCCACCTGAGCAACAAGCTCTCTTCGGCCCGCGAGGCTGGCCGCGATGAGGGGCGTTACGACCCACCCCCGCCGCCACCCATTCAGGCGCAAGGCCAGGTCACGCTGTTCGAGCATGACGGCTTCCGCGGCCGCTCGTTCAGCGCCGAGCAGGACATCCCTGACTTCCGCCGCTTCGGTTTCAATGACCGTGCCTCGTCTGTGACGGTGGCCGGCGGAGCCTGGGAGGTCTGCGAGCATCCTGAATACAGTGGCCGCTGCATGATCCTGCGACCCGGCCGTTACCCGGATCTCGGCTCGATGGGCATGAACGACCGCGTGTCGTCGATGCGCTGGCTGCGTCCGGCGGCGCACTACGAAGAGTGGCGCTACGCCCCGTCACCGGTGCCGCTGCCTGCTCCGGTCCCGGTTTACGACTGGCACCGCCGTCCCCAGGAACGCCTGGTCGAAGTGCCGGTGAGCGCGGTGCATGCGGTCTACACCGGACCGCAGCAGCAGCGCTGCTGGATCGAGCGTGAACAGGTGGTGCAGCGCGAACCCAATCCGGCCGGTGCGCTGGTGGGCGGCGTGATTGGCGGCATCCTGGGTCACCAGATCGGTGGCGGCCACGGCAGTGGCGCGGTTGGGGCTTTTGCGGGCGCGGTGGTCGGCGCCAATGCTGGCGGTGGGACGGTGGTGTCGACCCAGGGTGTGCAGCGCTGCGCCAGCAGCCCGCCGCAAGGCCGCCCGGACTACTGGGACGTGACCTACTACTACCGCGGCGTGGAACACCACGTGCAGACCTCGAATCCGCCCGGCCCGTCGCTGACGATCAGCGAGGACGGCGAACCGCGGCTGTGAGGGTTGTGAGTGCTTTCGCCAGAGCTGCTGAACGGGCCGCGGCGCGGCTGGCAGGACTGGCGGAAGCGGTGAGATTCGAACTCACGGAGGGGATGAACCCTCGCCGGTTTTCAAGACCGGTGCCTTAAACCGCTCGGCCACGCTTCCCTTGCTGGGGCAGAGATGGTAACTCAGCCCGGTGCCTGCGCTTGCTGGCACTGGACCTGGATGACCTCGCGGCGGCCGCCGTCCACGCGCACGGCGGTCAACTGGCCACCCCAGATGCAGCCGGTGTCCAGCGCCAGCAGTTCGGGGCTGTCGATCAGGCCCAGCGTGGACCAGTGGCCGAAGGCCATCGGTTGGCCTGCCGTGAGGCGGGTTTCGTGCGCGAACCAGGGGCGCATGCCGGGTGGGGCGGCGTCGGCGCCGTCCTTGGTCGCGAAGTCCAGCGTGCCGTCGGCCGCGCAGAAGCGGATGCGGGTCAGCACGTTGACGACTGCGCGCAGCCTGTCGTTGCCTTGCAGCGTGTCGTCCCAGCGGGCGGGGCGGTCGCCGTACATGACCTGCAGGAAGTCGTTCAGGCCGGGGCCATGGATCATGGCCTCGACCTCGCGCGCCAGCGAGAGCGTCTGCCCGGGGGTCCATTGCGGCACCACGCCGGCATGCACCATCAGCCAGCCGTCGCTGAGGTCGGCCAGCTTGCGCTGGCGCATCCAGTCCAGCCAGGCTTCGCGCTCGGTGTCTTCTAGGATGGGTGCCAGCGTGTCCTTGCGGTTGGGCTTGCGCACGCCAGCGGCCACGGCCAGCAGGTGCAGGTCGTGGTTGCCGAGCAGGCAGGTGGCGCTGGCGCCGAGCGCGCGCAGGCTGCGCAACGTGCCGAGTGAATCAGGGCCGCGATTGACCAGGTCGCCGAGCAGGTGCACGTGGTCGCGAGAAGGCGAGAAGTCGATCTGGGCGAGCAGGCGCGCCAAGGCGTCGCAACAGCCCTGGAGGTCGCCGATGAGGTAGTGCATGGGGCGATTCTGCTACGCTCGCAACCCCATTCACTTCGCGTTGCGGCCCGGAATTTGCAGGCCGCGTTCCATGGACTTTGCCCTACTTGCGTTCCTGATCTTCATCAACGGGCTGTTCGCCATGTCGGAAATGGCGCTTGCCGCCAGCCGCAAGGCGCGGCTGCAGGTGATGGTGGAGGCCGGCGAGCGCGGCGCGAGCGCAGCGATTGCGCTGCACGAGAACCCCACGCGCTTCCTGTCCACGGTGCAGATCGGCATCACTTCGATTGGTGTGCTGAATGGCATCGTCGGCGAGGCGGCCTTCTCTGCGCCGGTGGCGTTGTGGCTGAGGTCGATCTTCCCGCTGCTGGGCGAGCGCGCAGCGGACCTGACGGCCACCGCGCTGGTGGTGATGATCATCACCATCCTCAGCATCATCTTTGGCGAACTGGTGCCCAAGCGCCTGGGCCAGATGTACCCGGAGACGGTGGCGCGGCTGGTGGCCCAGCCGATGCAGTGGCTCTCCGTGGGAGCGCGGCCGCTGGTCTGGCTGCTGGCGGCCTGCACCGAAACCACGCTGCGGCTGTTCGGCATCAAGGGCGGTCCGTCACGCAGCGTGACGGAAGAAGAGATCGCTGCCAGCCTGGAAGAGGGGCTGGATGCGGGCGTGATCGAGGCGCAGGAGCACCAGATGGTGCGCAATGTGTTCCGCCTGGACGACCGGCAGATCGGCTCGATGATGATTCCGCGCGCGGAAATCACCTGGCTGGATGTCAACGCGAGCATCGAGGAAGTGCTGCGCGTGGTGGCCGAAGAGGAGCACTCGCGCTACCCGGTCTGCCGCGGCGGGCTGGACGATGTGATTGGCGTGGTCGCCGCGCACAGCCTGATCCGCCCGGTGGCCGAGAGCCGGCTGGCCTCGCTGGCCGACCACTTGCAGCCGCCGGTGTTCGTGCCGGAGACGCTGTCGGGCATGGAGCTGCTGGAGCATTTCCGCACCACCGGCGCGGACCTGGTGTTCGTGGTCGACGAATATGGCGCGGTGCAGGGCGTGATCACGATGCGCGAGGTGATGGAAGCCATCACCGGCGAATTCAGCAACCCGGGCGAAGAAGACGCCTGGGCGGTGCAGCGTGCCGACGGCAGCTGGCTGGTCGACGGCCTGATGCCGACGCCCGAGCTGAAGGACCGGCTTGAATTGAAAGAATTGCCCGAGGAAGACCGCGGGCGCTACAACACCCTGGCAGGCATGATCATGCTGTTGCTGGGCCGGCTGCCGCACACCACCGACACGGTGGAGTGGGGCGGTTGGCGCTTCGAGGTGGTGGACCTCGATGGCAAGCGCGTCGACAAGGTGCTTGCCAGTCGCCTGCATGAATCTGGAGAACCCGATTGATCAACCCTGAACTGCACAAGAAACCCACCGCGCTGGATCGCGACAAGCATCGCAACCTGAAGCTGCGCACGGCCCTCAGCAACCTGAAGGCTTCCACCGGCCTGAACTCGCTGTTCCTGACCACCGCCGAATTCGGCGATGCGTGCAAGGAATACCCCATCCTGTTCCTGGCCGCTGGCAAGGACGAGCAGGGCAAGGAGCAGGTCGCACCGGTCGCCGTTTTCGGCGTCACCCAGGGCGAAAACCTGTTCCTGCAGGCCGATGGCCGCTGGGACGCGTTCTACGTGCCGGCGGCCCTGCGCGCCTATCCGTTCACGATGGCGCGCGTCGGCCCGGACCAGTTCGCCGTGGTGCTGGACGAAAGCTGGGAAGGCTTCTCGACCGAGGAAGGCGAAGCCATCTTCGGTGCCGACGGCCAGCCCACGCCGATGATCACCGAGCTGCGCAAGTTCATCGAGCAGCTGGAAGTCGAGACCGAGCGCACGCGCCTGGCCGGCCAACGCATGATGGAGCTGAAGCTGCTGCAGCCCAAGCGCTTCGACGCCACGCTGCCAGACGGCAGCACGCTGACGGTCGATGGCTTCCTGGCCGTGGACGAAGAGCGCCTGGCGCAGCTGACCGATGCCGAGACGCTGGAACTGGCCCGCAATGGCCTGCTATCGCTCATGCACGCGCACCAGATCTCGATGGGCAACATGCGTCGCCTGATCGACCGCCGCGTCGCGGCATTGGCCAACAAGGCCTGATCGGCTCAGCCGGCCAGCTCGCCTTCCACGGCGAGCGCCGGCGCCTGTCTGGTCGGATCTCGCGCGGCCCGCATGCCATCAAGTGACCAGAGCCCGCTGCCGCACGAAGTCGTCGAACGCGGCCAGCAGCGGCAGGTAGTTTGCGGGGGCTTGTTCGAGTTGACCCAGCGCCAGGCAACAGGCTTCCAGCGTCGAGCGCTGGGCGGCCTGTGGCGCCTGGCGCAGCGAGCCATAGCGCGAAGGCGGCGGCGTTTGCAATGACAGGCGAGGCAGGGCTTGCAGGCCGGGGTTCAGCAGCAGCATCTTCAGGCTCTTGCGCCAGGTGCCGTCAATGACTACCAATTGGCCTGGCATGGCAGCGACGGCCGCAGGCACTGCTGGCTGCGAGCCCAGCACTGCTTCGGGATAGAGCAGCAGGCTGTGGCCCGGCGGCCCCAGCCAGTCGGCCAGCAAGCCTGGGTCGAACCGCTCGCCTGTTTCCACGCGACAGTCGGCCAGGCTCAGCTGCAGCAACGGCACGCTGCCCTTCGGATGGCCGGTTTCCAGCGGATGCTGCAGCACCAGCACAGGCACCTCATTGGTTACCGGTCGCGCAAAGCTGCACAGGCAGCCGCGCAGGGGTCGGTGGCAACGCGGGCAAGCGGGCCGGGAGGCCATGGCGGGGCGGTTCAACGGATGGCGGTGGAGGGCGGCCAGGATCTTGGCATGCCGTTGCCTGTCTCAGCCGAAAAACACATGGCGCCGCACCATGCCCGAAACCCTTTCCGGGCCACTATGCCCCGGGATAGCGGGCTGTCTGTGGACGAAGCTCATGCCCGCATTGCAGCCGCGCCACAGCCGTTTGACTGGCTCGGCGGTAGACGGTGGGCGGTGCCGCTGGCCGGCAGGGGTCCGGGCCGTTGGACGAGGTCCGGGGCACCGCCCGAGGCGGGCGATGAGGTTCAGGTGTGGCCGCTTGAAGGGCTGGTCTAAGCGATTGCCCTGAACGAGTCATCCGCCAATCTCATGATGATCCCCCTGAGCTGGGGGGACGACGAGTTCAGGTGAGCTAGGTAACATCCTCGGCCGCAGCCCCGCCGGTCGAACGCAGTGAAACCATTGAGGTCAGGCGGTAGGCGTTGTACAACAAGGTGGAGGGATATTCATGAGGTCCAGTTTGCGTGCGCAGTGGCGTGCTCCGATGACATTGGCGTGGGGCATGGCTTTCGGCATTGTGTTTGGCAGTGCAGTTGCCGCACCGCCAGCCGTTGAGGTCTTTGCTGCCCAGCCATTGTTGGACGACTTCCGTTTGTCGCCAGATGGTCTGCGCCTTGTGGGTTTCATGAACATCGGCGGCAAGTCGTCGCTGGTCACCGGCAACTGGGACGGTTCAGGCATTCGGCCGATACTGGACACGGACAACAACAAGTTCCTGTTCAACTGGGTGCAGTGGGTCAACAACGAGCGCTTGGTGGTCAGCCTTCGGTTCCCTTCGACCACGCGAGGGGCCGTGGCCTGGGAAACCCGGGCACTGGCCATGGACCTCAAGGGCGAGAACGTTGTCAATCTGGTGCCGCCGCCTCGCCAGTCCAACAGCAAGTGGCTGGCCCAGCACCAGGACAACGTGATCGATTGGCTGCCCCAGGACGGGCAGCATGTGCTGATGTCCATCGTTGAGGACTTCTACATCTTTGCCCCTGGGGTCTATCTGGTCGACGTGAACACGGGCAAGCGCACTCAGGTCCTGGGTCCGCGTGAGAACGTTTGGACGTGGCTGACGGACGCCCAGCATCAAATACGCGTCGGTGTTCGTGCGGACGAGGAAAAGGACTTGGTCGAGGTGATCGGCCGGGATTCCGACAAGGGCGACTGGCGCAAGCTCTGGAGCTACAGCTTCTTTGATCGCAAGGACATCCACCCAATTGCCTTCGGTCGTGATCCGCAAACGCTGTATGTCACGGCTTTGAAGGGGGACTATCAAGCGCTCTACCTTGCACACCTCGACAAGCTGGATGCCCAGGGGCAACCGACCATGGACCTGGTTGCTGCGCGGGAAAATGAGCATGTAGCGAATATTCGCCGGTTGTCAAATGGGGAACTGGTGGGATTTGGCTACGTGCGCGAGGGTGATGCGGCTCGGGCATTCATTGACGAGTCTCTGAAGGATTTGGCCACGGACATTGACCGTCTCCTGCCCAAGCGCTTCAACTTCATCTATGGATTCAGCCAGGACCGGAACAGATACCTGGTCAACTCTTCAGGCAACGGCGTTCCCGGGCAGTTGTTGGTGGGAGACCGCAAGGCTGGCACGCTCAAGCTGATTGGCGATCGCTATCCCGATCTGAAACCCGAAGACCTGTCCGGCAAGCGCCGCATCAATTTCAAGGCCCGTGACGGCCTTGAGATCAAGGGTTTCCTGACGGTGCCCAAGTCCGATACCCCCGAGGAAGGCTGGCCCATGGTCGTGCTGCCTCACGGCGGGCCGATTTCGCAAGACGACATCGACTTCGATCCTTGGACGGAGTTGCTGGCATCTCGTGGCTATGCGGTGTTGCAGATCAATTTCCGAGGTTCGAGCAATCTGGGACGGAGCTTCCAGGATGCCGGCCTGCAGCGCTGGGGCATGGAGATGCAGGATGACCTGACCGATGGCGTGCAATGGGCCTTGGGCGCTCACATTGCGAACCCCAAGCGCATGTGCATCGTCGGTGCGAGCTATGGTGGCTACGCTGCCTTGATGGGTGCGGTGAAGACGCCGGACCTGTACCGCTGTGCGGTCAGCTTCGCCGGGGTCAGCAACCTGGTCGACATCTCAAGGAACTGGGCGGGCTTTGGCGGCAGCAAGGTGGCCGACAAGCAACTCGGCAACTACTGGAACGACCGGGACCGGCTGAAGCAAACCTCGCCCGCTTACCGTGCTGCCGAGATCAAGGTCCCTGTCCTGCTGGTGCATGGGACGGTGGATGCCCAGGTGCCCTACGACCAGACCGTGCAGATGGACAAGGCGCTCAAGGCCGCCGGCAAGAATCACCGCTTCGTGACGCTGGAGGGGGGCGACCACAACCTGGTCCGCCAGAGCGATCATGTGAAGTTCCTCGACGAAACGCTGAAGTTCCTGGACCAGAACATCGGCCCTGGTTCGGCGGCGGTGAAGTGATTCCGGAGTTTTTGCGAGTCGCAGTGGCCGCGCCAACATCGCGTTCGGTATCGACCCTCTGCGTCCTGGCGGTCGCTGCCGGCGCTGGCTGGGCGCAGACACCTGGCGGTGGGGCGCCGTCTTCAGGCGATGAGGTTCCGGCGTCGCCGCGTGCTGTTCCGGTGGCTGCGTTCGCCACCCTGCCCGCCATCCAGTCCCTGGCCTTGTCGCCCGACGGACAGCATCTGGCAGGCATTGCCCACAAGGCCAACGGTTCGGTGGTATTCACCAGCCGGTTTGATGGTTCGGAGTTGAAGGGCGCGCTCGAAACCGATGATCGGAAGTTCCAGCTGAACTGGGTTCGTTGGGCGAACAACCAGCGACTGGTGGTGAGCACGGGCTTCACTTCGAAAATCCGCGGGGTTTCCATCCGGCAGTCGCGAGCGTTGGCGATGGACGCCGACGGTGGTCACCTAGTGCAGCTCGCACCTTCGGAGTCCTTTTCGCAGGATCGCGTCGTCGACTGGAATCCGGACGATGGGCAACACGTCCTGATGCGTCAGTTCGGCATGATCCTGGAAGTGGACGTCAACACCGGCAAGGACAAGATGCTTCAGTCCGGACGGGATTACACCAGCTGGCTGGTCGACGCGCAGCATCGCGTGAGGTTGGCGGTGCGCGGGCGCGAGGACGGGGTTCAGATCTCCGTGCGGGACAACGCCGGCGCAGACTGGCGGGTGCTATGGCGCTTCAAAGCTGAAGATCCCAAGACTGTCTACCCGATCGCGTTCGGCGACGATCCCAATTTGTTGTATTTCACGGCCGAAGAGAATGATCGGCTGGCCCTTTTCTCGGCCAAGCTCGACGACCTGGACGAGGCGGGTGAACCCAAGAGGCACTTGCTGGCAGCCAGCGACGCAGATGATTTTGCTGGTGTGCGGTTTGCGCCCGGCACACATCGTCTGATTGGCTACACCGGCCCTGGGGAAGGTGATGCAGCCAGGGCGTTCATACCCGAAGATCTGAAGGAGCTTGCGCGGGCCATCGATGAAGTCCTGCCCGGCCGCTTCAATCGCATTGGGCCTTTCAGCGCGGACAGCGAGCGCTATGTGGTGTCGTCGAGTGGCAATGGCGTGCCGCCGGAACTGTATGTGGGCGAAAGGCGCAGCGGCTTGCTGAGGCTGGTCGTGCGGCAATATCCCGAGCTCGATCCTTCCCAGATGACAGGTAAGCGAAGCATCGGCTACAAGTCACGCGATGGTCTAGCCATCCGCGGCTACCTCACCTTGCCCAAGGGTCAGAAGCCCGCTGCCGGATGGCCCATGGTCCTCATGCCACATGGCGGCCCCATCTGGTCCGACGACAAGGATTTCGATCCCTGGGCGGAACTGTTGGCATCGCGCGGCTATGCCGTGCTGCAGGTGAACTTCCGGGGGTCCGATTCACAAGGCATCAGCTTCATCAAGGCCGGCCTGAAGAAGTGGGGCCTGGAGATGCAGGACGATCTCACGGACGGCGTGCAATGGGCGGTCGCCGAACGTCATGCCGATCCGTCGCGCATCTGCGTGGCTGGCGCCAGCTTTGGTGGGTATGCGGCCCTGATGGGCGCCGTGAAGACGCCGGATCTTTATCGCTGTGCCGTCAGTTTCGCGGGGGTTTCCGATCTGGTAACCCTGTCTCGCCACACGGCCGACCTGTTCAACACCGCGGGGCTGGACAAGATGATGGGCAACTACTGGTACGACCGGCAGCAGCTCAAGGCCACATCTCCAGCCCAGCGGGCTGCGGAGATCAAGGTACCGGTGCTGCTGGTGCACGGCACGGCCGACGCATCAGTGCCCTACGAGCAGTCTGAGCTCATGGCCAAGGCGTTGAAGAGCGCCGGCAAACAGTTCGAGTTCATCACCCAGGAGGCTGGTGACCATCAACTATCCCTGCAGGAGCACCGTCAGGAGTTCTTCGCCGCCCTGGTGCGTTTCCTGGATACCCATCTCGGTGCCGGGAAACTGGTGACGAAAGCGGCCGCCAACTAAACATTGCTTGTCGCCCGCACCTCTTCCAAGGTCGTCAACCCCGCCAGCACCTTCTCAATGCCATCCTGCCGCAGCGTGCGCAGGCCTTCTGCCAGCGCTTGCTGCTGGATGTCGTCGGCGCGGGTGCTGGTCTGGATCAGGTGGCGGAGTTGGCGGGAGACGGTGAGCAGTTCGTGCACGCCGACGCGGCCGCGCACCCCCGTCTGGCTGCAGTGGCTGCAGCCGGGGCTGTGGTAGCGCAGCAGGCGGCCTTGTTCGTCGCCGAAGCGTTGCTGCCATTCGCTCAGCAGGCCGTCGCGCGTGGGGGAGCCTGCGCGGCCGCGGGACCAGGCGTGCAGGTAGTCGTCCAGCAGTTCGTCGCGCTGTTCGGCTGACATCGGCTCGGTCGTGCGGCAGTGGGCGCAGAGCTTGCGGACCAGGCGCTGGGCCAGCACGGCGAGCAGCGAGTCGGCGAAGTTGAACGGGTCCATGCCCATGTCCAGCAGTCGCGTGACCGTTTCGGCGGCGCTGTTGGTGTGCAGCGTGGACAGCACCAGGTGGCCCGTCAGCGAGGATTCGACGGCGATCTTGGCGGTCTCCTGGTCGCGGATTTCGCCGACCATGATGACGTCCGGATCGGCGCGCAGGAAGGCGCGCAAGGCCTTGGCGAAGGTCCAGTCGATCTTGGGGTTCACCTGCACCTGGCGCAGGCCGGGCTGGGTGATTTCGACCGGGTCCTCGGCCGTCCAGATCTTGCGCTCGGGCACGTTGATGTGGCTGAGCGCGGAGTGCAGCGTGGTGGTCTTGCCCGAGCCCGTGGGGCCGACGCACAGCACCAGGCCGTAGGGGCGCTCCACGGCCTCTTTCAGGGCTTTGACGTTGCGCGGCGACAGGCTCAGCTGGTCCAGCGGGATGGGCCGGGCCGAGGCCAGGATGCGCAGCACCGCGTCTTCAAGGTTGTTGCTGGTCGGGATGGTCGCCACGCGCAGCTCGACCGGGCAGGACGGCACGAAACGCGCGAAGTTGATCTTGCCGTCCTGTGGGCGGCGGCGCTCCGAGATGTCCAGGTCGCACATGATCTTGATGCGGGCGATCATGGCGCTGCGGTAGCTGGGCGGCAGCTCCAGGTAAGGGCGCAGCATGCCGTCGCGGCGGAAGCGGATGCGCAGCTTCTCCGAGCCTGGGTGGCTCTCGATGTGAATGTCGGACACGCCCTGGCTGTAGGCCTCGACGATCATGGTGTTGATCAGCCGCACCAGCGTGTTGTCGGATTGCTCGATGGTGTCGTCGGCCGGCACGTCCACGGTGCGGCTCAACTCCAGGTCGGCCAGCAGCCGTTCGGTGCCGCCTTCGTCGAAATTCAGGCCAACCGGTTCGATCAGGCCGATGCTGAGCGAGTCTTCATAGCCGTGCTTCTGGTAGGCCACCTGGATGACGTGGGCCAGGTTGTCGCTGGCGGAGAGCACCGGCACGATCTTGCCTTGGGCGAGGAAGGCCAGTTCTTCCAGCACGTCGCCGCGCGACGGGTCTTCCAGTGCCACCACCAGCCGGCCGGCAAGCGCCTGCAGCGGCAGCACGTTCATGCGCCTGGCCACGGGCAGCGGAATCTGCTTGAGCGCCGCCGGGTCCACCGGGTAGGTGTCGACCTGCACCACCGGGTAGCCCATCTTGCGGGCCAGCGCGGTGCGCAGCTCGTTGCGGTCGATGTGGCCGCCGCGCACCAGCAACTCGCCCAGTGGCACCGAGCGGTTGCCGCGTTGTTCTGCCAGCGCGTGGTCCAGTTGCGCAGGCGTGATGAAACCGAGCGCCAGCAAGGCTTCGCCGATGCGCACCATCGGCATGCGGGACTGCGAGGACAGCGCAGTTTCCAGTTGCTCGCGCGAGAGCACGTTCTGGTTCATCAGCACGTCGCCCAGGCGCTGCTCGCGCAGGCCTTCCTGCTCGGCCAGCACGTTGGCGATCTGGGCCGGCGTGGCGCTGTGAGCGGCCAGCAGCACCTCGCCCAGCACCGGGCCGAAGCTGGCGCGCGCGTACACGCCCTTGGCGCAGAAGACGCGCCGCACCGTGCCACCTTCGTCCAGCGGCTGAAACAGGAACAGGCCATGCACGTTCTCGACGTGGCCAATGGTGCGGCCAGTGAGTTGCGTGCCATCGCCCAGCTCGAGCTGATACGCCACCGTGGGGTGGAAGTCCATCAGCTCGGCGGGCGCCGCCCCGCGACTCATGAACGAAGGCGACAGCGGGGCCAGCAGGGTCAGCCTGCGGAACTGCGAGAGCTTGACTGGTACCGTCGTGCGCGAAGGCGGCAGCTGCACCAGCAGCTGATCCTCGGCCGGCGAGAACAGCGTCATGCGCGCCTTCATGATCTTGCCGTTCAGGCCCTCGATCTCGCAGGCCTCGGGTTCGCACTGCGGCAAGCCTGGCGAATAGCAAGGGTAGGGCGGCGTGGGCCAGACGAAGCCGCCTGGGGCAAGGCCCTGGCCTGCGGCAGGCGGCGGGTGGCCCTCCGGCGGGGCCAGTGACAGCGGCGGAAGCGACAGGTCGGTCATCTCGGGCGGGCAGCGCGGCGGCAAGGCCCCGGTGGCCGAACGGCATCCGGGGAAACGGCCCCATCGTAGGGTGCTCGCGCTGGCAGGAAAGCCAGGAGAAACGGGTGGAAAGCGCGGCTGATGCCGGCCCGGGCATCAGGCGTGCGGCGGGCCGCCTGCGTCGTCTTCCAGCGTGTCGCGGTATTGCTTCCAGCGGCCGGTGGCGCTGCGCATCACGCGCAGCTGGCCCTTGAAGCGGGTGCAGGCCTCGCAGATCATCAGGTGCAGCCGCAGGCCCAGGCGCTCGCCGGTGCGCAGCGTGCGGTCCTCGGATTGCAGCAGCAGCGTGCTGGCCTGGCGGCAGTTGAGCTTGAAACGCATGGAAGATTAGGCGGCTTTTTGGCCGAACCAGTTGAGCTGCAGGCAGTCGCGCAGCCGCAGGCGGGCACGGTGCAGCAGCACCCACAGGTTGGTCGTGCTGATGCTCAATTCCTTACAAACTTCGTCGGTCTCCAGTTCCAGCCATTCCCGCATCAGGAACACCCGGCCCTGCGTTGCCGGCAGTTTTTCGACGCAGGCGTCCATCACCTTCAGGAACTGCTGCTGGCCCAGCGAAGCTTCCGGGTGGTCGCTCCAGTCGGCCGGCACTTCGCGCCAGTGGCCTGTGGCGTCGAACAGCTGTTCGTCCAGATCCTCGCAGTCGTCCTGCGACAGCACGTTGAGCTCACGCGAGTGGCGGCGCAACTGGTCGATCAGCTTGTGCTTCAGGATGCCGACCAGCCAGGTCTTCAGCTGCGACTGGCCGGTGAAGGCCTGCGGCTTCTCCAGCGCCGCCAGCAAGGTGTCCGACACTGCGTCTTCGGCCAGCGCGTCGTTGCGCAACTGCGAGCGGGCGTAGCGCATCAGCTGGGGCCGCAAAGTCTCTACCGCACGGGCAAAGTCGGTCATGGTCGACGCCGCCTGCGAAGGCGGTGGCAAAAACAAGTCAGCGCGCAGTGTAAGGAATGCGGCCTGGCCGCCGACACAGCCATGTCGCCGTGCTGCAAGCCGTGAAAGTCCACCGGGCCTCGCGGTCAAGCACCAAGACCACAAGCCTTCGGCTTGACCTAATCTCGCTTCATTTCATCCGCCCCATTTCTCCAAGGAGCTTTTCATGAACTCGCATCAACTCGTTTCTTCCGCCCTGGCCGCTGCCCTGTCGCTGGGCCTGGGCGCCGCTGCCACCACCGCCCACGCGGCAGAGGCCAAGGAGAAGTGCTACGGCATCACCAAGGCCGGCGCCAATGACTGCGCGAACCTGAGCGGCAGCCATTCCTGCGCCGGCCAGGCCACCACCGGCACCGACCCGGCCGAATGGAAGTACGTGGCCAAGGGCACCTGCAAGTCCATGAAGGGCATGACGGCCGAAGAGGCCAAGGCCGCGATGAAGAAGTAAGCCCTGCCCGACTTCTTCGATACCCACCACGCGCCGCCATGTCCCACCCGCTGTCTCCCTTGCCTTCCACCAGGGTGGGCATCGGCTGGCGCCAGTCGCACGAACGCGAGCTGCTGGAAGGCGGCGCGCCGCAGCTGGGCTTCATCGAAGTCCATTCCGAGAACTTCTTTGCCGCTGGCGGCGCGGCACTGGCCACGCTGTGCAGGGCGCGCGAAAGCCACGCGGTCAGCCTGCATGGCGTGGGCCTGGCGCTGGGCTCGGCCCTGGGGTTGGACCCGTGG
>NZ_VIDT01000006.1 GCF_006519715.1 Ideonella azotifigens | reverse complement strand
TCGCAACGCCGGGTCGAATTAGGCGCTCAGGACGGCGCTGCGCGACATCGACGGCCACGACGCAAGCTCCCTTGACCGCGCGCTGGACGCGGCGCGAGCCGCCGGCCGCCCGGTGCTCGTCCGCTGCGGGACGACCATCGGCCGAGGTTCGCCAAATCGCGCTGGCAGCGCGGATGCGCATGGTGCACTGCTCGGCGACGCCGAGATCGCCCTGACACGCCAGGCACTCGGCTGGACATCGCCGCCGTTCGAGATTCCGAAGCCGACTTCCTTGCCCGCACCGGTGTCGATGCCCTGGCCATCGCCATCGGCACCTCGCATGGCGCTGCAAATTCAGCGGCAATCACCACGGCCAGGAACAAGCAGCTCCCTTCGGTGGCGATGTTGCTGATGTCGCCACCCACACTGCGCCGTGCAGTTGCATCAGCTTTTGCACCCGGTCCTTGCCCATCCGCATGCCTCGGGCCAGCAATTCCTTCGAGGTTTGTCTTCTCGACAGTGAATTGGATGGGCACAAACCGGACAGGATGCCCGCTCAACACAGCCTGGCTGCGGTGGCGCCGTCGCCTCAATCCTTGAGCGCGGACGCGATCAGCGCAAAGGCGGCCAGCAGTTGCTTCGCAGCCACCACATCCAGGTTCTTGGGGGGACGGATGATGCCGGGCGGGAGTTGCTCGAACGGATGGCCCTTCCTTGCAAAAACGATGCTGTTGCTCAGTTCGCCATCGTCCACGACCAGCACGGCGTCGTTGAAACTGCGCCGGATGCGCTCCAGGTGCTTGTCGTAGCTGATGTGCCCGTAGTGCAGGTTGACCACCATGATCCCGTCCGGCTGCAGCATCTTGGCGCAGTCGTCGTAGAAGCGCTGCGAGCTCAGGCGGGCCGGCTGGCCCTGGCTGTCGAAGCCATCGACCATGAGCACATCGGGCCGCGTTGCGCGCAGCCGCACGAACTGGGCACCGTCGCCACGCAGTACCGTGAAACGCTCGTCGTTGGGCGGCACGTGGAATTCATCGCGCAGCGCAATCACATGAGGGTTGATCTCGACCACCTGAATGCGTGCCCGCGGCAGATGGCGGTAGCAGAACTTTGCCAGCGAGCCGCCGCCGAGTCCGATCATCGCGATGCTCTCCGGATCGGGGTTGAAGAGCAGGAAGCCCATCATCGTGCGCGTGTATTCCAGGTCCAGCGCATGCGGGTCCTGGATCAGCATCCGGCTCTGGATCTCGCAGATCGAGAAGTGCAGGGCTTTGGAGCTCAAACTCTCGTAAACGAACGGCTTGACGAATTGCGCCGACTCTTGGGTTTCTGGCATGGCGGGGCAGGGCAAGCAGTGAGGCGATGAGGGAGGACCAGAAGTGAGGCAGAGGAAGAAGCGCCAGAACGAGGGTGCTGCTGGCCGAGGTCTCTGCCGTAACCGTGCAATCTAATTTGCTCTGGATGTTACTAAAATGATAATGTAAATGGCATACGGAAAGACACACGGAGATCGCATGGAACTCAAAACTGCGCGCCTGACGGTGCTGGTCGACCCCGCCAAAAAGAAGGCCTTCGAAGCTCTTTGCGCAAGGCAAGACGTGACGCCGTCTCAGGTGGTCCGGCGGTTGATTCGGGACTACTTGGATCACCATGGCGTGAGCTTCGTCCCGAGCGGGGTGGACCAAGAAGACGAAGCCACGGCGAAGCGCTGAGCCATCGCGATGCCGTTGCCGACGACCTTGGCCAGTTGGGCCCGGCGCGCGCACGGCGCGCGCTCCATACCGACGACCATGCGGCCTGTCTTGCCTTGTGGCGTCTGCCCGGCAATGGTCGTCGTGGGTACGACCAACCAGGACGCCATTTGCAGGACGCCGGCGTGCTGCTCGTCTGGTGCGGGTTGGCGCCGGAACGCGTGACGATTTCCGTGCGCCCTGCGGGCCATGGCTACCGCTCTGCGCACCGCCGCATCCAGACCTCGGGTCCGCGCGGCCTTCCCAGGCGTGGCGGGCTGTGAGCCCATTCGTGGGCCGACCGTGCCTGGCTACTGCGGCCCAAGCGGACCGGCGTCCCCGCTCTCGTGGCCGCCTTCCTGGCCGAGAAAATCCGCCATCCGTACCAGCTCAGGCACCGATTCGGCGCCCATTTTTCGCATTACCTGACCGCGATGGAGTTTGACCGTGGCCTCGGCGATGCTCACTCTTTCGGCAATCTGCTTGTTCAGCAGGCCTGCGGTGACCAAGGCCATCACCTGGCGCTCACGGTCTGTCAGAAGTGCATGCCTGGCCTGCAGCGCCGCCATGCGTTCGATGTCCCTGCGCCGTTTTGCCGCCTGTTTGATGGCGCGGTTGACGGCTTCCAACAAGTCCTGTTCGCGCACCGGCTTGGCGAGGACGTCGACGGCGCCTGCCTTCATTGCACGCACGGCCATCTGGACATCGACGTGGCCGCTGATCAGGATGACTGCTTGAGGGGAGCCGCTTCTCGCCAGGGCTTCCTGGAACTCGAGGCCGCTTTGCCCGGGCAGCCGAATGTCGAGCACGACGCAACATGAGCCTTCCGGCGGCTCGGTTGCAAGGAACGCCTGCACAGACCCGTAGGTCCTGGTGAGCAGACCCACCGACTCGAAGAGGCCTCGCAAGGCCTCGCACACGCTGGCGTCGTCATCGATCACGACGACGGTTTCCGACCTTTGGCTCATTCCATGGCTCCCACTGCCAAAGGCACCGTGAAACTGAAAATGCTGCCGCGCGGCACATCATTCCTGGCGGAGACCGTTCCGCCATGGGCTTCGACGATGGAGCGGCAGATCGACAAGCCCATGCCGATGCCGCCTGGCTTGGTGCTGAAAAAGGCGTCGAAGATGCGGTCCAGGTCGTTGCGCTCGACACCGGTGCCGGTATCGATGACGCTCACCTCGCCAAACCCGTCTTCACGCGCGGTACTGCAGATCGTCAGGCGCTTGCCTGCTTGCTCGGTGTCTGCCATCGCTTCCACGCTGTTCATCAGCAGGTTCAGCAGCACTTGCTGCAATTGTGTGCGGTCGCCAAGCACCGTGAGGGGTTGCTGCCCGACGTCGAAGCCCGCATCGACGCCGCGTCGCCGGAACTCGCCGTTCAACACCAGCAGGACGTCACGAATCGCCTGATGCAGGTCCATGGGCGCCATGCGCGCGGGCGCCTTGCGAGCGAGTGCGCGGATGCCGGCCACGATTTCTCCGGCGCGATGTCCCTCCCGGACCACCCGCTCGGCCGCCTGCCGCGCACGAGTGGCGTCGAATTGCGCCTCGTCAAGCCAGCGCATGCAGGTCCCTGCATCGGTGACGATGGCCATCAGCGGCTGATTCACCTCGTGTGCAATCGACACGGCCAGCTCTCCCAGGGTGGTCATGCGTGCCACGCGGGCCAGCTCGTTCTGGCT
The DNA here is from genome assembly GCF_006519715.1 of Ideonella azotifigens. Classification (GTDB taxonomy): domain Bacteria; phylum Pseudomonadota; class Gammaproteobacteria; order Burkholderiales; family Burkholderiaceae_C; genus Ideonella; species Ideonella azotifigens. Next base: position 33,341 of record NZ_VIDT01000006.1, on the reverse strand, counting down.
CTGGCGCAGCTCATCTTCCGCGCGCTTGCGATCTTCGATGTCGATGAGCGCCCCATACCACTTCACGACGTCCCCGTTGGCGTCCAGCAGAGGGCTCTGTCGAAACGTGAACCAGCGGTATTCCCCATCAGACCGACGAACGCGTGCATCGATCTCTTCGCCGCGCTTGATTGACCGGACCCTCTCCCAGCGGCGCAGCATGTAATCCAGGTCCTCGGGATGGAACATGCGGCTGTAGCCTTCTCCCACCACGTCTTCGTACCGAAGCCCGCAGAAATCGAGCAGGTTCTTGCTGAAGAAATCGACGTAGCCATCCGGTTCGGAAGACCATGCCATGACGGGGATGGTGTCGATGATCAACTTCAGGCGTTGCTCGCTGGCCTTGAGTGCGTCTTCGGCGCGCTGAAGATCTTCGAAGTCGACATTGGCACCGACCCACCGGACCACGCCGTTCGCGTCGGTGATCTTGCGCCCGGAAAAATAGAACCAGCGGTACTCGCCATCGAATCGCCGGATCCGTCCCTTCAGGTCCATGCGGTCGCGCGTCTCCAGCGCGTCTTTCCATGTCTCGACCATGCCCGCCACGTCGTCGGGGTGGTAGAAGTTGAGGAAGCCCCACTCGAGAATCTGCTCGGCCTCCACGCCCGCGTATTCGGCCCAGCGTCGATTGACAAACTCAGCGGTGCCATCTGGCCGGGCCACCCACGCCAGGACAGGCAGCGAGTCGACGATGAGGCGAAGGTTCTGCTCGCTGGCCACCAGGGCCGACCGAGCCTCCTTCAGGGCTTCTTCCGCGCGCTTGCGATCTTCGATGTCCAGGACGACGCCATACCATTTCGCGACCTTGCCGCTGGGGTCCCGCAAAGGGTTCTGCCGAAGTGTGAACCACCGGTATTCACCATCGGCGCGCCGAATCCGGCCATCGATTTCCCTGACGCGCTTGGACGCCATGATCTCCTGCCACGCGGCCAGAAGGTGGGGCATGTCATCCGGGTGAAAGATGCGATAGAAGCCCAAGCCCAGGATCTCGCTGGAAGAGAGTCCCACAAAGTCCAGGAAATGCTGGTTGCAGAAGTCCAGCATGCCGTCCGGCGTTGCCGACCAGGCCATCGCCGGTATCGTGTTGATGATGAGGTTCAGCCGCCATTCGCTTTCTGCGAGCGCCGCACCGGTGGGCTTCTCCATGCGGGTGTCGGCAGGTGGCCGCAGGTCGTTCAGCTCGCGGATCTCCCGGCACGCCAGACCCGCCTGCATGGCTGAGACCTTCAGACGCAGCCATTCCGAGCGCAGCGGAAAGCCAGCGCGCCGCGAGCCGACCACCAGCGAACCCATGCTGGCAATCTCGCCCAGCGGCACCGCCGCAACACCCAGCACCTCGCCGCCAACCACCATCGATGCCGACCCCAGTTGCGGGTGGGCCGCAAGCCAGGCGTCAATCGAAGGGACGAGATCTCCAGCGGGTTGAGTGGTCGAAAGGGCGTTGCCGGTCCGCAGGAAAAGATGGATGGTGTGGCTGAAGCGAAGGGCGGCGAAGTCCAGGCCGAGCATGTCGATCAGCGTCTCCAGCATGCTCTCGACGATGGCCGTTGGGTCCCGTCCCCGCCAGGTCGACGCAAGACGGACGAGATGTTCGAAGTCGTCGTCGCTCTGCCGCAATGCCTTGTCTTCAGCGACCGCGTGTGGAAGCGTCGCCTGGCGAGCCGCATCCAGCGGACCAGACGGTGATAGTTCACTCACAGAAGTTCCTCGCGGCTGGCTCAGCCAGGACCATGTTCCATCCGTGCGAGCGCAGCCGCTTCTCGCGCCCGGTCGCAGGCGAGCAGCTTACCGTGTGCCCGATGTCGCATCCAACTCGACCATGGTCTAGGGCTGCTCGACCAATCGCTAAGGGGCCACCGGATGGCAGCGGCGCGACGGCGTGGCAGGTGTCTGCGTGCTGCAATCGCCAGGCAGTCTGCACAAAGAGGAGGTGCAACTCGACCAAAGTCTAGCGTCGCCCCACCTCTCGTCGCCCATCGTCGACCAAAGAAGAATTGATCCGGTGTGCATCGGAAGATAGCCTTCACTTGCCGAATTGATTTCTGCAATTTTTGGTCGCGAGGAGTACGGAGAGTCATGAACCACGCGGCGGAGCAGGCTCGGAGGGCATTCGCCTTCGGGCCGTTCACCCTTTTGCCTGAACGACGGTTGCTGCTGAAAGGTGAAACGCCGCTGCGCATCGGTGGGCGTGCGCTCGACATTCTCACCGCGCTGGTCGAGCGTCCGGGGGAGATGGTGACCAAGCGGGGACTCATGGCGCGCGCATGGCCGACCACCATCGTCGACGAGAGCAATCTCAAGGTGAACATGGCTGGCTTGCGGCGCCTGCTTGGCGAAGAGGGTGGCGCCCCCCGGTACATCGCGACCGTGATCGGCAGAGGCTATCGGTTCGTGGCCGATGTTCAGTTCTCGGGATTGGCCGAATCCTTGGTGGACCATGCGCAGCCCATGCGCAAGCACAACCTGCCCACCGGCACGACACGGGTTGTTGGAAGGGCGGAAGTGATCGCCGCCCTGCAGCAGGACCTGGAAGGATCGCGGCTCGTGTCGCTTGTCGGGCCGGGCGGCATCGGGAAGACGACAGTTGCGATTGCCACCGCTGACCGCGCGCTCCCGTCGTTCAAGGACGGTGTTTGGCTGGTGGACCTCGCGCCGCTGAAGGATTCGTCGTTGATCCCCAATGCCATCGCGACCGCCATCGGCATGGCGGCGCATTCGGCCAATGTGCTCGCCGCGCTGTGCAGCTTCTTGCGTGATCGAGAGATCCTGCTGGTGCTCGACAGCTGCGAGCACATCATCGACGCCGCAGCCACTTGCGTGGACCGCCTCCTCACGGAGGCTTCGAAAGTCAGGATCCTGGTCACCAGCCGGGAGCCGCTCAGCTTGCAGGGCGAGCGGGTTCGAAGGCTGCCGGGATTGAAAACACCACCGGTCACACCGGCGATCAACCGAGCGCAAGCCGTGGCCTTTCCGGCTGTGGAGCTCTTCGTCGAACGCGCGGTGGACAGACTCGAATCGTTCAACCTGAGCAATGCGGATGCCCCCGCCGTGGCCGAGATTTGCCGGCGTCTGGACGGCCACGCGCTTGCAATCGAGCTGGCCGCCACGCGAGTCGATGTTTTCGGGATCGGCGAAATCCTGGCCCGGCTCAACGACCGATTCCGGCTGCTGAAAGGACGCCGGTCGGGTCCGGACCGGCACCAGACACTGATGGCGACCATCGACTGGAGTTTTGATCTCCTGTCGAACAACGATCAGAAAATCTTGTCTCGGCTTTCCGTGTTCGCAGGCGCGTTCACCTTGGCGTCCGCTTGTGCTGTTGCCGCTGACGACGGCATTGACCGCGTCAAGGTGGTCGAGGGCGTGGCCAACCTTGTCGCCAAATCGCTGCTTGCGGCGGAGCCCGGCGAGATCGAGCTGGCATATCGGCTGCTCGACACCACCCGCAGTTATGCGTCGGAGAAGCTCGCCGCACACGACGAGCCGGACAGTGCTCACCTGCGCCATGCACTGCATTTCCTCGAGCTGGCTGGGAATGCAAAGGCAGATGATGTTCGTTTGACTGGGCCGGACTGGCTCGCTCGTCACGCCGAAAAGATCGACGACATCCGCACCGCGATTGGCTGGGCTTTTGCCGGCTCGGCACACGCTGCACTGGGCGTGAAGCTCACCGTGGCGGCAATCCCGTTCTGGGAACGCTTGTCGCTGTTCGAGGAATGCCGGCTGTTCGTGAAGCGGGCACTGGAGAACAGCCTCGGGACCGACCGAACCAGGCAGGACGAACTGACCTTGTGCCTGGCCGCCGGTGGGGCGCAATTGTTCACGCGCGGTCCGATGCAGGAAGTCAAGGACCTCTTCACGAAGGCTTTGGCGCTTGCCGAAGAATTGAACCGTGCGGACCTGCGGCTGGAATGCCTCAAGAGACTGTCGGAATACCATTTGTGGGAGGGCGACTCGCGGTCATCCCTGGCACTGTCCGCCGAGATACGAGCGCTCGCAAGCGCGGAGGGGGACCTGATCTCGGTCGCCAATGCGGACGCTCACGCGGGATCTGCCTTGCACTACCTGGGCGACCTGTCTCAGTCGCACCGCCACCTTGAAGACTTCCTCGCGTCACCGGTTCAAACGCGAGCAGGCTGGGAGACCGCCCGATTCCAGTTCAATCAGCGTCTGGAGGCCCGTGGATCCTTGGCGTTTGTGCAGTGGTTGCTCGGTTTTCCAGAACAGGCCCTCGCGACCGCAAAGCGCCATCGCGTAGAGGCAGAGCAAAGTAACCACGCGGTGCCCATCTGTTCCGCCATTGCAATGACCGCAGCGCCTCTTGCCATCTATACCGGCGACTTTGCTGGTGCGGAGCAGGCCTTGAATTTCGCCGCACGGCATGCGGCAGCGCATGGCTTGCCGATGTGGGGCGCCATGACCGAGTGCGTGCGCATCAAATGGTTGCTCGATTCCGGCCGCGAGGTTGACCTGAAGCGGTATGAGGAAACGCTGGTCCAGATTCGCGACGGCAGCGTTGGCATTCGATATGCGCCATTCATTGCGAACCTGGGTCACGTGCTGTCGCTGCGCGGCGATACCACGGGTGCGCTCGCGAACATCGACGAAGCGCTCTCGCTTTCCGCCAGCAGTGGTCAGGTCTGGGGCATCCCCGAGATGCTGCGCCTGAAAGGAACATTCATCGAAGCGGGCAGGCAGGCAGGGTGGGCCGATGCGGCGGCCGAGTGCTACCTCCAGTCGATCAACATGGCACACGCGCAAGGGGCGCTCGCCTGGGAACTGCGTTCGGCAACCAACCTGGCGGCGCTGTGGGCAGATTCCGGCTCCCGCGGTCGGGGCAAGGACATGCTGTCGTCCATCTACCGGCAATTCAACGAGGGGTTTGAAACGAAAGACCTGCGAAACGCACGCCGCATCCTCGAAGCGATGTGAGTACGACGCGACGCTTGCCCGCACACCACCATGGCCAGCACCCGTCGCAGGCGCTCGACTTCCTCATGACCTGGCGGTGCCTGCGCGCCTGGAGCGTGTGCCTGGTGCAGGCATTCCTGGTCAATGCGCTGACCTTTCCGGCCGCGCAGGCATTGCCTGCGCAATACAGCGTCTCGCAGCTCTATCACACGCAGTGGACCGTCCATGATGGCGTGCCGACGGGCATAGAGGCCATCGCCCAGACGCCCGACGGCTTTCTGTGGCTGGGTACCTCGGGTGGGTTGTTTCGCTTCGACGGTGTGGCGTTCGAGCGCTTCTCCGGCACGAACGAGGTTTCGCTCCTGTCGCAGGACATCTATTCATTGCACGTGGCGGTGGATGGTGGCCTGTGGATCGGGCACCACCTCGGCGGCGTGAGCCATTTGCAGGGTGGCCGCCTGGTCAACTACGGCCGGGCAGAGGGGTTGCCCGCTTCGTCCGTGACGGCCATCGGGCATGCAGGGGATGGGAAGGTATGGGCCGGGACGACACGAGGGCTGTTCCGACTCGAAAGCGGGCGGTGGCAGGCGGTGGGCGCCGCCTGGAACGCGCCGACAGGCCCCCTGGAGGCGCTTGTTGTCGATCGCGATCGCACCTTGTGGGTGAAGGGTAACGGGCAGATCTTCTATCTCAGGGACGGCGCGACACGGTTCGAGAAATTGCCGATCACGCTCGGCAAGTCCGTGTTCATCACCATGCTCCTGGCGCCCGGCGGCGCGGCCATGTTGTGCACTTCGGGGCACGTGCGCACGCTGGCGCTGAAAGTGCCGCTCGGCGCCAGCGCGTGGGTGCCGGAATGGCACGACAGGCAGGTCACCGTCAGCGAAGAGGCCACGTGTGTCTTCGACAGGGAAGGCCACTTGTGGGTTGGGGGGAGCGAGGGCGCGAGCCGTTTCCCACCGTCCTCGGAGAACGCAGCATCCACGGCCAATGGGTGGCGCGGCTACAAGGCGGATCTCGCGCCTTTGACCGGCGAATCCGTCTCGGCCGCGCTGGAGGATCGGGAAGGCAATCTGTGGTTTTCAACCCGCGCCGGACTTGATCGCTTTCGTGCGCCGGCCCTGTTGAAATTGCCATTGGATGTCGGATCGAACGAGTTTTCACTGGCGCCTGCGGGTGAGCGCGGCGCATGGATCGGCACGTCGCGGGGCAACATCTTTCGCGCCGGGCCGGTCTCCCGGACGCAGATCGACTTCAACAAGTTGGCGGGCGTGGGAGTGGATACCGTCTACAGCAGCGCTGCGGGCTCGCTGTGGGTGGCAGGTGGGGATTCGATCTGGGAGCTTCAGCCTGATCGCCGTTGGCGGCGCTCGGCCCGGCCTGGCGCACAGGGTGGCCCGGCTGCTTACGCCTACTCCAACATCCAGACCATGACACAGGACGCCCAAGGTGCCATGTGGGTGTCCGTGCTGCGGGTTGGTGTGTACCGGGTGGTCGGGGATGCGTGGACCTTGTGGGGCGGACGCACCGACATGCCCACGCAAAACACGACGGCCTTGTTCACCGACACGCGGGGCCGGGTCTGGTTCGGCCATGACGATGGCACGGTGGCGGTCCTTGACGGCGACAGCCTGGCGATCATGGCCTCGCCGAAGGACGCTCAGCCGCAAGCGAGCCTGGGCGCCGTGGCTTCATTCGGGCAGCAAGGCGATCGCATCTGGGTCGGCGCCGAGAAAGGGCTGTGGCACCTGGAGGGCGGTGTGCTGCGGCCTGTCACGGGAACCCGCGGCGCGTTCATCGGGGTCTCTGGCATCGTGCCGGGTCCGACCGGTGACCTGTGGCTGAGCACGGTCGAGGGCGTGGTGCACATCACCGCCGATGAGTTGGCCCCGGCGCTCGGCCGGCCTGAACGTCCCGTCCGCTATGCGTTGCTGAATTACCTGGATGGCTTGTCGGGGCTGCCAGTAGCGGCGATGGGCAATGGCGGCCGCATCTGGTTTTCAACGGTCAACGGTGTCGTCTGGACCGAGCCCTCGCGCACGGCGCGCAACGTCATCGCCCCCACGGTGATCATCAAGTCGATCGTTGCGGACGGCACCGTGTACGCCTTGCAACCAGGCATGCCCACGCAACTGCCGGTGCACACCCGCGATCTGAACATCTCCTATACCGCGACCAGCCTCACGATGCCCGAGCGCGTGATGTTCCGCTATCGCCTCGGCGATGGGCATGGCGAATGGCAGGAGGTCGGGACACGCAGGGAGGCGTACTTCAGAGACCTTCCGCCAGGCCACCATCGTTTCCAGGTCCTCGCTTCCAACAACGACGGCGTGTGGAATGAAACGGGCGCCAGCATCGAGTTCGTCATTCCCCCCACCTTCGTACAGACGCCCTGGTTCATCGCGCTGTGCGGTGCAGCCGCCGCTGCGGCATTGGGGCTGCTGTACTGGTCGAGATTGCGCTCGATCAAGGCTCGCTTGCGCCTGCGGTTGGAGGAGCGGATGGTCGAGCGGGAGCGCATCGCGCGCGAACTGCACGACACCTTCCTGCAAGCCGTGAATGGCCTGGTGTTGCGGTTCCATGCGGTGATGGAGCGCATCCCGCCGCACGAGCACGCCAGGGGCTTGATGAAAGACGCGCTGGATTGTGCCGACGAAGTGATTGCAGACGGGCGTGATGCCGTGACGAACCTGCGTCTGGCGACAGCCCGTCCGACCGACTTTGCGCAGGATCTGAAACTCATCGGCGAGCGTTGGTCGCGCGACACCGGCATCTCCTTCGACATGCGCATCGAGGGCCCGCTGCGCGAACTCGATCCTGTCGCCGTGCAGGAATGCCAGCGCATCGCCACGGAAGCCATGAGCAACGCGTTTCGCCATGCGCAGGGCACGCGCGTCGAGCTTCGCATTGCCCATGCGCCCAGGCAGTTCCATCTGCAAGTCACAGACGACGGTCACGGGTTCGAGCCGGACCAGCCGCACGCCAGACGCTGGGGCCTCATCGGCCTGCAGGAACGGGCGCAGCGGTTGAACGCGCGTTTGCACGTGAGCTCGGGTGGGCAGGGCACCACGGTGGCCATCGAGGTGCCGGCAAGGATCGCCTACAAGCGAAGGCGGCGCTCCTGGGTCGGGCGGCGCGTTGGTGCGCGTTGCCTTGCCGCAGAGTCCTGAGTCGGACGGGACGCCCCATGCGCATCCTTGCACGTGCGCTGCTGCGGAGGAGCGACTGTCGGCGGCTGGGGGGGCATGAGATTTAACCGCGGTTAACTGGCCTTGTTTGCCGCCGAGGGCGACCATGCATGCATCAAGATTGAAGGAGCGATGCCATGGCTTTGGTCACACCCGCCGTCATAGACGTGACGCACCAGAACGCCGTTATCGAGGCAGGGCTGCGCCGCATCCTCGCTTCGTGGCCAGAGTTTGAAGTACGAGGGGGCGCAGAAGCTGGCGGCCCTGCAACACAGCCGAGCGACCCCGACGTGGTCGTGCTGGACCATGACAAGGGGATCAGCTGGGCGAAGAGCCATCAACTTCACCCCCGAACCAACGTCCTGGTCGTGTCCATGATGGGACAGGAGAGCGACATCCGCAGTGCACTTGCTGCTGGCGTGCGTGGCTATGTGTTGATCGACTGCTCGGCAGACGAGATCGTGAACGCGGCGCGTGCGGTCGCGGCAGGGCGCCGGCATCTCTGCACCGCCGCCACCCTTCGCATGGCGGACAGCCTGGCGCAGCCTGTCCTGACCTCCCGCGAAACCGAGGTGCTCGCCCTGGTCTTCCGCGGCAACAACAACAAGGAGGTGGCTCGCACCCTGGGCATCTCCGTGGGCACGGTGAAGTCTCACATGCGAGGGCTGCTGACGAAGCTCGGTGCGCGTTGCAGGACCGAAGCCTTGTGGGTGGCTTCCCAGCGAGGGCTCATCGACCGGTCGGCAGATGCGGGTTCCGATGGGAACACGGCGCCCAGGCGAGCGCCGGCAACGGGTGGCAGGAGCGTGCCACGCGCCACCGGCGCTCAGTCGCGGAGTTTTGCCAGCGCAGGCGTCCTGCAAGCGTTGCCCGCATGACGCCTCGCAGTGGCCGATGGGCGCTGCGAGATTTTTGCCACCGTGGCCATCTGCCACGGCTGGATTTCCATGCCGGATTGACAGAGGTTGTTTTGAAATTGAAGTTGAGAGCGTTGCTCGCTGCAGTGGCCATGTCCATCTCCGGCTGGGACCAACCGGCCTCGGCCACCGTGTTGCCCAGCGGCATCGACCTGAGCGCACGCGACGAGACCGTGCGGCCAGGCGATGATTTCTGGCACTACGCCAACGGCAGGTGGGCGGCGCGCACCGAGATCCCGGCGGATCGCGAGGTGGTCGGCACCAGCGCCCAGCTTTCGGCCGATGCGGAGGCGAAAGTGCGCGAACTGCTGGAGATGGCCGCGGCCCATCCGGAAACGGTGAGCGCCTCGATGCGCATGGCTGGCGATCTGTACGCGGGCTGGATGGACGCTGCCGAGATCGAGGCGCGTGGTGTCCAGCCGCTGAAGCCCTACCTTGCGCGCGCCGCCGCTGTCGCAAGCCGCGCCGACCTTCAGGCGCTCTTCGCGGCGCCAGGGTACGCCTCGCCGATCGCCATCGACGTCGTGCCGGGTTTCGAGAACCCGGACCATCATGTGATCGCCGTTGCCCAGGGCGAACTGGGCATGACCCGCGACCAATACCTGCTCGAAGGCGAGAAGTACCAAGCCAACCGCCAGGCCTATCGCGCATACGTGCAGCGCATGCTGGCGCTGGCCGGCTTCGACGCTGCGGCCGCCAGGGCCGAAGCCATCATGACGCTGGAGACGGCGTTGGCGCGGGTGCACTGGTCAGGCACGCAATCGCGCGACGAGGCTAGCATGAACGACCCGAAGACGCTGGCTGCGCTGCAGGCGACTGTCCCGCAGTTCGACTGGAAGCGCTGGCTCGCAGCCTACGGCTTCAAGTCGCCGCGCGCAGTGGTGCTGGGCAACAACACCGCGGTGATCGCCATTGGCCGGATCTATGCCGAGACCCCGCTGCAAACCTGGAAGGACTACCTTGCCTTCCGCTTCGTCAACGACAACGCGGCCTACCTTCCCAAGGCCTTTGGCGAGGCCCATTTCGAGTTCCACAGCAAGACGCTTTACGGCGTGCAGCGGCAGCGGCTCCGCTCGGCGCTCGGCGTTCAACTGGTCAACAACGTGCTGGGCGAAGCCGTGGGCCAGGCCTATGCGGCGAGCAACTTCCCGCCGGCCGCCGCCGCGCAGGTCACAGAGCTGGTGGACAACCTGCGCACCGCCTACGGCATGCTGATCCGTCGGTCCGCCTGGATGGATGCACCCACCCGGCAGAAAGCCCTGGCCAAGCTGGAGGCCTTTGAAGCCCGCATCGGTGCGCCGGCCTACCGCGTGGACGATTCGGCGCTGAAGGTCGACCGTGCCAACCTGCTGGCCAGCATGATGAGCCATGCGGCATTGGCGCGCAGCCGGGCCGTGTCGCAGCTCGAAAAGCCGGTGGACAAAGCGCGCTGGCTGATGCTGCCGCAAACACCCAATGCCTACTACGACCCGTCCACCAACCAGATCACCTTCCTGGCTGGGATGCTGCAGCCGCCGGTCTTCGAGGCCGATGCGGACCCAGCGGTGAACTATGGCGCCATCGGCGCGCTCATCGGCCATGAGATGGGGCATGCCTACGATGACCAGGGCAGCGGCCACGGACCCACAGGCAAGCTGGAGAACTGGTGGACCGATGCCGCCAAGGCCGGCTATCAGGCCCGCACCACGGCGCTGCGCCAGCAGTTCGACGCCTATGAGGCGCTGCCAGGCCTGAAGGTCAACGGCGCCTTCACCATGGGCGAAAACATCGGCGACCTCAGCGGCCTGGAAGCGGCCTATCTCGCCTACCAGCTCTACCAGCAGAAGCACGGCCGGGCGCCGGTGTTGGATGGGCTCACCGGTGACCAGCGCTTCTTCCTCGCGCATGCGCGCTTTCGGCGCACCAAGATCCGCGAAGGCACGCTGCGTCAACTCGTGTTGATCGACGCCCACTCGCCGCCGCTGTTCCGGCTCAATGGCGTGGTGCGCAACATGGACGCTTGGTACAAGGCCTTCGACGTTCAGCCCAACGACAAGCTCTACCTGGCCCCGGAGGCCCGGGTCCACTTCTGGTAGCGGGCAGCCACCTGGTTCGCCGCACGCGGCTTCATCAGACTTGACAAATTCAGGGTCCTCAATGAGGGATTCTTTCGATCGCCCACGCTTTGTCATTCACCAGGAAACCTGCCATGCGCTCACTCCGAAACACATTCCGATGGATTTCCCTGGTGGCGCTCGCTTTGCTGCTCGTGGGGGCCAAGGTGCATGCCGCCTCGCCCGCGAATGCCGAAGTGGTCGTGCGACATGAGTTTGCGGAGGTGGATGGCCACAAGATCTTCTATCGCGAGGCGGGCCCTGCGGATGCACCTGTGGTGCTGCTGCTGCACGGCTTCCCCACGTCATCCCGCCTTTTCCGGGCGCTGATTCCGAAGCTTGCGGTTCGATACCGCGTCCTTGCGCCCGACCTCCCGGGTTTTGGGCTGACACAGGTGAAGGATGGCGGGTCCTTTCACTACAGCTTTGACGAGCTTTCGCAGGTGGTCGACCGGTTCACCGAGGTGAAGGCGGTCAAGCGCTATGCGCTCTATGTCTTCGACATTGGCGCGCCCATCGGTTGGCGGCTGGCCGTCGCCCATCCAGACCGGATCACGGCCATCGTGACCCAGAACGGAAATGCGTACGAGGAGGGCCTCAGCCCTGGCTGGGCACCGATGCGCGAATTCTGGGCGGACCCCTCACCGCAGCATCGTGACCCCTTGCGCAAGCTGTTCAAGCTCGAGACCACCCGCTGGCAGTACCTGGAGGGTGTGAAAGAGCCGTCCCGGATCGACCCGGATGACTACCTGCTCGACCAGCAATTCCTGGATCGCCCGGGTCAGGAAGACATCCAGCTGGCCATCCTGCTGGACTACCGGTCCAACCTGAAGCAGTACGCGGCGGTGCACGACTACTTCCGCAAGCACCAACCGCCACTGCTGGCGGTCTGGGGCGCTGGCGACCCGTTTTTTCTGCCCGCCGGCGCAGAGGCATTCAAGCGCGACCTGCCCAAGGCGGAGGTCCACATGATCGATGGCGCCGGTCACTTCGCATTGGCCTCGCATGGCGACGAAATTGCGCGTTGGATGATGGCGTTTCTCGGGCGCAACCTCCGGTGACCCGTGCCATGTGGCGCCGGCAGTGCCAGCGCCACATGGGTTGCCAGCCCAGGGCCGCGAGTGAACGTCGCGGCACCAGGCTCACTGACGCATCAGACGGTTGCCAGGAAGCGCAGCAGGTGGCCGAAGTAGGCATCCTGGTCGTCCCACATCGCCAGGTGGCTGCCGTTGGGGCAGATCTCCGCCCTGGCGTTCGGCATCATCTTTGCCATGCGCTGGAGGTCTTCCGGATCCATGGTGTCGTGCATGGCGCCGAGGATGAGGGTGCGGGTCTTGATGTCCTTCAGGCGATCCCAGCGTTCCCAGTCCTTCAGGCTGCCACTCACCTCGAACTCGCTGGGCCCCTGCATCTGGATGTAGATGTCCTTGTTCATGTGCTTGAAGCTGCGCATCAGCGCATCGGGCCAGGGGTCCAGCCGGCAGATGATCCTGTTGTAGAGGTTCGCCATGATGATCTGCTCATAGGCCGGGTTGTCGAAGTCCTTGGCCTGTTCGAGTGCATTGATTTGCTTGAGCAGCGGCGCAGGCAGCAAGGTCTCCTTGAGGTGGTTGACCCGCTTCAGGTAAGCCTGCATGCCGGCCACCATGTTGGAGATCACCAGGCCTTTCAGCGCCTGGGGGTGCTTCAGCGCGTACTCGATGGCCAGCACGCCGCCCCACGAGTGGCCAAACAGCACGAACTTGTCGAGGCCCAGGCCACGCCGGACTTCCTCCACCTCCTGCAGGTAGCGCGGCACCGTCCACAGCGACGCATCGGCTGGTTGATCGGAGTTGTTGACGCCCAGCTGGTCATGGAAATAGATCTCGTAGCCGGCCTCGGGCAGGAATGCCGCCATGACTTCCAGGTATTCGTGCGAGAAGGCGGGGCCACCGTGCAGCAGCAAGACCTTGGTCGCGCCGTTGCCGACGCGCTTGGTCCAGACCTTGTACTTGCCACCGACGACCGGGACCAGGCGCACGCCTGCCGTGCGAACGCCGACGGGGTTGAGGCCATCGGGAACGGTGGTCGCGATGTCAGGCGATGGTGGCCGCCGTGCGGCAAGGGCCGGCGTGGACGCGAGCGTGGCAGCCGCTGCAGCGGCTGAGGTGTTCAGGAAGTTTCTTCGACTGGTCATGATGGCCCTTGGAGGGTGTGATTGGCGGCGCCTCGCAGGCAGCTCCGCGTTTCGTGCCGCAGTGGCTGCACGGGGAGTTCGGTGGTTGCTGGCCTGTGTCCCGCGGCGAAAGTGCCGCGCCTTGCTGATCGAGCGCACCACGCCGGTGATGCGCGAGCCTGAAGCGGACCAGGTGTTCCTGCCCGCTCAGCGCCAGGCGCTCAAGGCAGCAGTGCCTTGTCGTTTCCGGGAGGAAGTAGCTGACTGTGGGGCCACCGAAATTTGCCGTGACGAGCGACTTTTCGGCGAGCGTGCCCAGCGCCTCCGTCGTTTGCTCAAGGCTCAGGTCCGTGACGGCCGCGGCGGCCGGGCAATCGAATTCGCCGTCGAACACCGAGACAGCACGCAAGACGGTGGCTTCGGCTTCCGAAAGCAGGGCATGGCTCCAGTCGAAGCTCGCAGCCAGGCTCCGATGGCGCTCTGGTCCCGCTCGGCGACCCATCAGGAGATGCAGGCGATTGTCGAGTTGCCCCAGCAAACCGCCGACGCCGAAAGCAGGTATGCACGCCGCAGCCAGTTCGATCGCCAGCGCGAGACCATCGAGTCTTCGGCAGATTTCCGAGATCGCAGCAGCGTCGGCGTCGTGGAACTCGAACCGTTCAAAGCTCGATGTCGCCCGCTCCACGAAGAGCTGGATCGCGGGAAAACGCAGCGCTTGTGTCGCATTCAAACGTTCTGATCGAGGCGGCGCACACAATCCGGCGAGCCTGCGCACCCGCTCTCCCGCCATCTGTAGCGGTGCTCTGCTGGTGGCGAGAATCTTCACGTTGGCCGCGGTCGCGAGAATCTGCGCGGCGTAGCGGGCCGCGCCATCGATGAGATGTTCGCAGTTGTCGAGCACCAGCAGCAGCGCGAGCTCGCGCAGGTGTTCGCACAATGCCGCCCATTCGCCAGGGCCATGCAGTGCAAGACCCATCGCGCTGGCGATTGCGCCGGGCATCTCGTGGGGTTCTGTGAGTGACGCCAGATCGATCAGCCACACACCATCCTTGAACGCGCCCAGCGCTCGCTCGGCCACCGCGAGCGCGACCGTGGTCTTTCCCACGCCGCCCGCGCCAACAATGGAAATCAGGCGGCATTGGGTCAACTCATCCCACGACATGTCGATCACATCGTCCCTGCCCAGGACGCTCGCGCGACCGGCCGGTAAATTGCTGCGCCGTGGCGTTGACGTCGAAGAAGATGCCCGCCCCGCGGGCGAGGTGTGGGCCGTGACCTCTGCGATGAATCGGTAGCCGCGCCCCGTCACCGTCGCGACGTACCTGGCCGCTGATGGATCGTCACCCAGCACACGCCTCAGCGCCGCCATGTGCACCTTGAGGTTGCTTTCCTCGACCACCGTGTCCGGCCAGACGCGTTCAAGCAGTTCGCGCTTGCTGACCACTTCGCCGGCGCAAGTCACCAGGACAGTCAGCATCTCGAATGCGCGGCCGCCAATCCGGACCTGAGTACCGCTTTCCAGCAGCGCCTGACGTTCAGGAACAAGCAGGAATTTTCCAAATTCATATGAACTTGGCGTGGCTTCCCGGGGTTCAGGCTTCATGATCTTCTCCATCACACGAGGTGCAGACCTCACAGTTGGGAAAATCGCAGCGGCAACCCAGGCGCCCATGCCTGCGCATTGACGTGGCTGGCGAAGGGTGTCGTCCGCAATCGATCGTGACTTCCAATGGGCAGATGAGGTGACTTGATGGATCAGGACTTTAGGGAGCCGGGTCAAGCCTCGCCAGCCGCGACGCAGGGACGGGCGCCTCACTCGATAGAGGGAGTCGCGCGCCGTGCAGGTTGACGATGGTCCCGGTAGGGCGGTAACGTCCCGCACGAACCTTGAACGCTGCAGGGCGCGCCAACCAACATGTCTGAGCCTCACGATCGCCCCATTCGCCTCCTCGTGGTTGACGACCACCCGATGGTCCGCGCGGGCATAGCCGCGGTCATCTCCGGCCAGCCTGACATGGCCCTGGTCGCCGAGGCGGGCGACGGCATCGAAGCGCTGGCGCTGTTCGAGCAGCACAAGCCTGATGTCACGCTCATGGACCTGCAGATGCCACGCATGAATGGCATGGCCGCGATGGGTGAAATGCTGAGCAGGGATCCGTCAGCGCGCATCGTGGTGCTGACCACCTACCGCGGTGACGTGCAAGCCCTTCGTGCGCTCAAGATTGGCGCCAGCGGCTACCTGTTGAAAAACGCGCTTCGCAAGGAACTGGTGGCCGCTGTGCATGCCGTGCATGGCGGCAAGCGCTTCATCGCGCCTGAGGTGGCGCAGGAGCTTTCCCTGCGCTTGACCGACGAGGCGCTTTCGCCGCGCGAGGTGGAGGTCATTGGCGAGGTGGCCGCGGGAGGCGCCAACAAGCAGGTCGCAGATCGCCTCGGGGTTTCGGAAGAGACCGTCAAGACCCACATGAAGAGCATTCTCGTGAAGCTCGGTGCGAGTGACCGCCTTCAGGCCGTCGTCATCGCGATGCGCCGGGGCATCCTCAACGAACAGCTCTGAGTCGTCTCTTCATCGGCCGATCTTCGACGGTGGCTTGTAGGCAAGCGCAGCCGAAATGCGCAACTCGATTTCGGTGCCGGCACCCGCGCGGCTCCAGAAATCGAGTCGGGCGCCGATTCGCGCCGCGCGCGCCTGCATGCCAACGACACCCCAGTGAGCAGGGCCCTTGTCCTGCCCGAGCATGCGCGCATCAACACCTGTTCCATCATCGCGGATGCGGATGCTCAGCCTGTCTTCTCCATAGACGATCTGGATTTCTATGGTGGCCGCATGTGCGTGGCGAAATGCATTGAGCAGCGCCTCCCTGCCAATGCGATAGAGCTCGGCCTTGACGAAGGGCTGGAGGTCACGTGCCGTGCCATCGACGATGGTGCGGAAGGTCACATTGCGGCCTTGCCTCAGCGCTTCGCCGGTGGCGGCATAGGCCACCGGCAGGTCGCCCAACGGCTCCTCCGAGGTCCTCAGGTCAAGCACCCTCTCGCGGCCTGTCGTCAGCATGGCTTCGACGCGGTCCAGCGCTTCCAGCAGGGCGGCGCGGGCCGGATCCTCGGGGGACATGTGGTCCACCGCGGCCTGGAACTGAAGGATCAGGCCTTGTGTGCTTTGCAGCAGCGTGTCCTGGAGTTCCCGTGCGATGCATGTTTGCTCGGCCATGCGTTCTTCGAAGCGGGCGCGCATGCGAGCGGCGGCCCGCTGGACGCAGAACCGGAAAGCGGCCAAGGCCAGCAGCGCCACGCCAACGCCGCAGAAAACGATGAACCCATCTGAGCGGATGAAGGCGAGCGGCGGCGCCGGGCCCTGGTCGGCCCCCCAAACGCTGCCACAACTGAGCAGGCAGACAAGCCGGCACCATGGCAACCGCCGCAGGCTTCGCTTCATTGGCGCTCGACTCGAATGGTGGTGAATTCGACTCTATCGAGCGGCGCGGCACTCGAAATCACTCCAAGGGCTGAGTGGCCGTTACCCGGATTGGCATTTTCCGTTCGATGGCGTCTTCATAGCATGCGAGCAAATGCAAAGACTGTTCTCCGCGTTCCCTGGCGGGCCACCGGGCGTCGCGCTGCTCATCATGCGGATTGCGCTGAGCGTTCTCCTGTTGGACGGCGCACTCCGGCCGCCTGGCCCGTTCACATCCGGTGTGGCCATGCTGGCGCCCTGGACGGTGGCGATCGCGCTCTGGATCGGGCTTTTCACGCCCGTCTTCTCGGCGATGTGCGTGCCCCTGGTCCTGGCGATTTGCGTCAATGGCACCGGCGAGATGGACTTGGGGCCCGTCTGCACGATCCTTGAGGCCGCGGCGCTCGCAATGCTGGGCCCCGGGGCTTATTCGTTGGATGCCCGCTTGTTCGGGCGACGAAAAATCATCTTCCCCCGGCATCACGAAAGTGGTGATGAGTAGGGGCTGATGCCGCCCAGCCGCGACCGAAGGGCTTTGCGCTGGCGAATGGCAAGTTGTGGCGCAAGGAGGCGTGGACCTTCAAAGTCCCAGTTCAGTCAGTCCGGGATGATCGTCGGGCCGCCGGCCCAGGGGCCAGAAGAACTTCCGATCCGCTTGCGCGATGGGCAGGTCGTTGATGCTGGCGTGTCGATGCGTCATCAGGCCCGCCGCATTGAATTCTCAGTTATTCCGGGTCGTGAATTTAGGTGCCTCTTTGTCCGAATCAGCCTGATATCGCGCATCCGGATCGCGCCATGTCTGCTGTCCTTTCCATCCAAAGGCCACCCTCGACACCACCCTCTGCAGGATGTGCCTCGCAGTGCTGGTGCCTAACCTTGAAACGTCCGTCATCA
The DNA here is from genome assembly GCF_006519715.1 of Ideonella azotifigens. Lineage (GTDB taxonomy): Bacteria > Pseudomonadota > Gammaproteobacteria > Burkholderiales > Burkholderiaceae_C > Ideonella > Ideonella azotifigens. The sequence continues at coordinate 15,690 of NZ_VIDT01000006.1, read as the reverse complement.
CACGCTGAGACACGCGATGTCATGACGACATCCTCCAGGCTTGCTGCATCCGCAGACCGGAGGCGCCCCACCATCTACTGACGAGGAATCACATGGACCAGCTTACCCCCCGCACATCATCGCCGACCGACATCCGGTATGAACGAGTCAAGGTCGACGGCGTCGAAGTCTTCTACCGGGATGCGGGTCCGATGGACGCCCCGGTGCTTCTGTTGTTGCACGGCTTCCCCACGTCGTCGCAGATGTTCCGCAACCTGATCCCCCAGCTGGCGGACAAGTTTCGCGTCATCGCCCCGGACTACCCGGGCTACGGCCAGAGCGAGAGCCCTGATCGTGCGAAGTTCGCCTACACCTTCGAGAACTACACGAACATCGTCGACAAGCTGACCCGCCAGCTCGACATCGAGAAGTACGCGCTTTACGTGATGGACTACGGCGGCCCGGTGGGCTTTCGCCTGGCGGTCAAGCACCCGGAGCGCGTCACTGCGTTTGTGGTTCAGAACGGCAACGCGTACATGGAGGGCTTCGGGCACCCGTTCTGGGACGGCATCATGGCCTACTGGGAAACCGGTGCCGCCAAGGAGCGCGAGGCCATCCGGTGGCTGACGACCCTGAAGGCAACGTACTGGCAGTACAGCACCGGATTCAAGGACATGTCGCTGGTCAGTCCCGACGCCTGGACGCTCGACCAGGCCCTGCTCGACCGGCCTGGCAACGCCGAGATCCAGCTTGACCTGTTCTACGACTACCGGACCAACGTCCCGCTGTATCCGTCCTGGCACGAGTACTTCACCAAGTACCAGCCGCCGATGCTGATCACCTGGGGAGCGAATGACGAGATCTTCCCTGCGGCCGGGGCGCCCCCGTACAAGCGTCACCTGCCGAACGCCGAAATCCACATGTTCGACACCGGCCACTTCGCGCTCGAAGACCACAGCCGGCAGATTGGCGACCTGATCCGCGAGTTCCTGCAGCGGGTGGTTCGCTGAACGCCGGGCTGCAGCGTCGGGCAGGTTGAATGATCAGTGTCAGGCCACCACCAAGGTGGCCTGACTGTTTTTCTCAACCAGTGCGAAAGGGCCGCCGGGTGGTGTTCTTGCACCATCCGGCGGCCCTTTCACATCGCTCAGCTGAGAACTCGCCCAAGACTCGGGCGGCTCTCCCTGTGCCGCACCGTCCGAGTTATGCCTTCGCAGCCTGCTGCGCGCGCTGGTAGCTCTCAATGGCGGCGGCGTAGTGCGGGGAGAAGAGGGCATAGATCTCGGCGTACTTTGCTGCGTCGGGCCGGTTCCAGGTTCTCTGCAGCTCGCAAACCATCGCGCTGATGCTGGTCGGCACCACACCGGCCTGGGTGAACCGGGCCAGCGTGGCCCGCGAGGTCAACTCGCTGGGGTCGCCAGAGGCGTCCATGACCGCATAGACCTTGAATCCAGCGGCCACTGCGTCCAGGGCCGGGAACATCACGCAGACGCTGGTCCAGATGCCGGCGATGACCAGCGTCTTCTTGCCCGTCGCGCGCACGGCCTTGACGAAGTCTTCGTTGTCCCAGGCGCTGATCTCCCCTTTGCGTGAAACGTAGGTTGCGCGAGGCGCGAACTGCTCGATCTCGGAGATGAGCGGACCGTTCGGGCCATCTGGCACCGATGCGGTGGTGATGACCGGGATGTCCATCAAGGCCGCGACCCTGGCCAGGGATGCGACGTTGGCTCTCAGCTCGCTGATCTCGATGTCCTTCACGGTCTGGAGCAGGCCTGACTGGTGATCCAGCAGCAGGATCGCGACGTCGGAGGCATCGAGCAGCGCTTTTCCGCCGCCGGTGGTGAGTACGTGTGCCATGTATGACCTTTGCGTGTGAGCCTCGCTTCGAGGCGTTGTTGAAAATGCGGACGGAGCCTGCGGCTTGCGCCACGGGCAGGTCCATTTGCCAGCCACCACCACCCGCCTGTGACGAAGGCGACCGCCGGGTGTGGCCGTCGTCGTGTTCGGAGCAGGTGGGCAATGTCCGGCCACTTTGCCGAACCGATCACCTGCCGGCACCCGCACTCGGGTTGGCGCGCGCTAGGCCTCTGGGCGTAAGCGGCGCAGGCGCCCGCGGTTGGGTAGAGCCGCGCTGCGAGGTCCGGCAGGGAGGGCCTGGCGATGTCACCGGCCTTGCTTGAGCGAGCCGTCCGGCCCGCCGCACAGGTCCCGGTGCCTGGCTTCCCTTTTCGCGACCCAGCGATCCGTGGCGATGTACCCGAGGGTCATCGCCACGACCAACAGCGCACCGGCCAGCACGGGCGGTGCTGGCGACGGGATGCCGGCCCAGCGGCACAGCGCGCCAATCGCCACGCCGAGCAGCAGGCCGATCACGATCCTGGTCTTCTGTGTCGGGCCGGCTTTCATGCGGCGCCTCGCAGCAGGTGGTCAACGCCGGTGAAGCCGAGCGTGATGGACAGGACAAGCAGCGCGCCCACCAGCTTGGGTGGCGCCGGCAGTGGCAGGTCGAACCAGCGGCAGGCGACGCCAATGCCCAGGCCGAGCGCGAGTGAGATCAACAGGTCGTTCATGGATTCATCCCCGAGTTGGAACGGGCACCCGCGCAGCAGTGCGTGCCAGCTGGCTTTCCCGTCGCTGTTCGCCTCGAGTGTGCCGGGCGTGCGGCGTGCAGCTGTGTGCACGGAGGAAGGCACCACAGTGGCCAGAAGAGGCAGGTCGCCGACTTGGGCTGCAGCTTGCTCGGCGCAGGCCTGGCGATCGAGTTCGCCAGCCGTCAAGCAGCGCTTGCCACCAACGGAGGAGGTGGCACCAACCCCCGGGAGGAAGCTGGCGACCCAGCTTCCAAGGACATTGAATGCTCTTATTTTGATGACTGGAACTGCCATGAATGCCCCCCTTGTTCCCAAGCTGACTGCCTTCTCCATCGCGACCGGCTTGGCGTTCGGCGCCTGGCTGAGTCCGGGTGTCGTCGCGGCAGCGCCAGCGGCAGCTGCGAGCCAACAGGTCTCCGTCATCCTGGTGCATGGCGCCTGGGCAGACGGCTCCTGCTGGAACGATGTCGTCCCGTTGCTTCAGGAAAAGGGGCTGACGGTGGTTGCGGTGCAGAACCCGCTGAGTTCGCTGGCCGACGATGTGGCCGCCACGCAGCGAGCCATCGACAGGCAAGCGGGCAAGGTGCTGCTGGTCGGCCATTCCTGGGGTGGAGTGGTCATCACCGAGGTGGGGCGGCAGGAGAAGGTCGCGGGCCTGGTCTACGTCGCGGCTTTTGCGCCGACGGACGGGGAATCGGTGAACGACCTTTCCGCCAACAAGGGCCTGCCGCAACCTCCGGGCCTGGCGGGCATCGAGCAGGATTCACACGGCTATCTGTGGATGAGCGCCAGGAACTTCGGGGAGCACTTCGCCCAGGACCTGGCGCCGGCCAGGACCCGGTTGATGGCAGTGAGCCAGAAGCCCATCGAAGGGCGCAGCTTCGGCGACAAGGTGAGTGTGGCGGCCTGGCGGAGCAAGCCCAGCTGGTATGTACTGGCCGAGCAGGACCACATGATTCCACCGCCCGCGCAGAAAGCCATGGCGCAACGTGCAGGCGCCAAGGTCACCAGTCTTGACGGGGGACATGCCGTGATGATGGCCAAGCCTGCCGAGGTGGCGAATGTCATCCTGGCCGCCGTCAAGGGCCTGGGCACTTAGTCGGCCGACCAACCGCACTGGAGCCACTCGATGTCTCTCCTGATCGTTCTCTTTGCGCTGGGGTTGCTCATCTTCGTGGCCTGCAGGGGGCACGGCGTCATCCTGTTTGCCGCCGGTGGCGGCGCTGCTGGCCGTGCTGCTACCAGTCCGGCCTTTGCGTGCGGGCCCTATCGGTTCACCAATCGCGAGTACCTCAGTTGGTGCATGCAATAGGCCGTCCGTTGCAGCTCTTGCCTATGCCTGCCGGCGCATCGGCTGGCGACCTTCTCTGGGGATTCGCAAGATCTGGCGCCACGGCCTGTTCGACGCGGTGCCCTCGAAAGCCTGGGCGGCAGGCACGCGAAGTTCGACTTCTGTGCCACCTCCGGGTCGACTTGTGATCGTGAGGCTGCCGCCGATCTGCGCGGCTCGCTCGCGCATGCCCAGCAGTCCGTAGTGGCCGGGGCGGGCGCCAGCCGCCAGAACTTCCGGGGCCATGCCCGGGCCGTTGTCGTGCACGCGCAGGGTGAATCGGCGCGACTCGAACTGCAGGTCCACGCGGATGTCGCTGCCCTTGCCGTGGATCACGGCATTCAGCAGCGCCTCACGGCCGATCAGGTAGATGCGGTCGCGGGTGAGAGGCCTCAGGGCCCGAGCTCGCCCGGCCTCCACGATCTCCACCTGTGCTGTTCCCGCCAGTTGGGCTGCGGCCGATTCGAACGCTTCGCGCAGGCCGACGGCGTCGGCATCCGTGCTGCGCAGATCGCGCACCCGGTCGCGTGCCTCGCCCAGCATCTGGTCGGCGTGGTCGAGCTGGCTTTCGATCGAACCGCGGGTGTTGTCCTGGGCCGGCAATGCGGTGGCCACGGCCTGGAATCCAAGGATCACGCCTTGCATGCTCTGCAACAAGGTGTCGTGCAGGTCTCGCGCAATGCGCTCGCGCTCCGCCAGGATCTCGCGCATGCGCGACCGCTCGCGAGCCCTCAGGACACCCACGCGCAGCCGGTAGACCAGCCAGAGGCATCCGAGCACAAGCGACAGCGCGAGCATGCGAAACCAGAGCGTCTGGTACCAGGCCGGCAGCACCTCGAACGCCAGCGACGTGGGCACTTCGGCCCACTGGCCATCCTCGTTGCTGGCCATGACCTCGAAGCGATGGCGGCCCGGCGGCAACTGCGTGTAGTACGCGGTGCGCCGAGCCCCGGCCTCCTGCCACTCGCTGTCGATGCCCTCGATGCGATACCGAAAGCGAACCCGGTCCGCGATGGAGAGCGCCGCCGCCGAATAGTTGAACTCGATCTGGCCGGGATTGGCGGACAGTTGCACCCCGGCTCCCGCTGGCGTGATCGCGCCATCGCTCTTGACCGCCCAGACCTGTGCCACGGGTGGCTTGGGCACGGCCTGCTTGACACCGGGATCGATCCAGAAGCGACCTTCATTGGTCGAGGCCCAGATGAGGCCTGCGGCATCCTGGACCAATCTGGGCGCATCCCCGGGATCTGCGACGCCGTGCAGCCCGTCGTGGTGGTCATAGACCTTGGGCATCACCGCCTGCCCGCTCAAGCCGGCCTTGAGCGTTGCTGCGGGAATGTGAAAGACCTTGTTCAGCCCGGACAGCCACAGATCACCCTGCGGCGTCTCGACGATGCCCGTGATCGCTTTGAGAGCATTGCCCTTGCTCTGCAAGGGGCGGAACCGGTCTCCCTCGAAAACGCCCACGCCGTTCAGCCCGCCGATCCAGACCCTTGCGCCGCGCGCGAAGGCCACCCAGGCTTCGGTCACCGTGTCATGGTAAGGCTCGGACCTGATCTCGCGGAACAGGCCCCCACGCAGCACGAAGGGACCGCGGCGCGCTTTGCCGGCAAACCAGAGCTGGCCCTGCGTGTCGGCATGGAGGATGTAGCGTCCATCGGCAGGCGGCGTGACAGGCCCCCTGGGTTGAGAAATGCGACCGTCTTGAAGGCGCAGCAACTGATCGCCAGCCTGAAGCCACACGGCTCCCGTGTCATCTTCAGCAATCTGATGTATTTGCCCACGCCATGACAGATCGGGCGTCGGGACAAGGGTGAAGTCGGCACCCGCCTCCTTGCGCCACAGCGCGTTCTGGGTCGACACCCAGATCCGATGATTTGCGCCGGGCCGGATGCTCGTGACGTCCTTGATCTGAGGCATCTCCTTGACGTTGCCATTGGCGACGTACTTCAAACTGCTGTTCCATTGGCCCAGCCAAAGACCGCCATCGGCATCGGGTGTCAGCTCGGCAGAGGTCACGTAACGCGGGAACTTCGCCTGCGTGAAGCGCGGGAGCCGAAACCGCTCGATGCCAGTCGCGGTTGCCAGCCAGATGTTCCCGTCGGCATCTTCGTGCAAGTCGTTCACTGAAAGAGACGACAGGCCGCGCTCAGGCGTGATGGCGTCTGCCCGCAGGGCGGCGGCGCCTCCGGGCTCGAGAACCCGTCGCCAGTCGGCCGCGTGCTCGATGCCGATCAGCGAATGCATCCAGAGACCGCCCCGGCTGTCGAACAACATGATGCCGTGGGGCGCCCGCGTCAGGCGCCGCTGGCTGACAGGGCGGCCGTCTTTCATGTCGATCACGGCGATGCCCTCGGCGCCTGTGCACCACAGCGATCCATCCGGCGCGAAGGCAATCTGCTCGCAATCCCGCACGTCAACGCGCTCGAACACCCGCGCGCCCCTGGGCAGCCTGTACAGGCCCACAGGATTGACAAACCAGACAGCCCCCTGCGCGTCAACGACCGGACGGTGGATTGCCCTCGTCCCCTTTGGAATGCCCCATGAATCGTCGAGGGCCTCGAGATGGAGCCCCTCGAGCCGAAGAAGGACACCTCTCTGGTGATACCACCCAACCCCTTGCTGATCGAAGATGAACCTGGCGTAAGGACCTGCGCCAAACTTGTCCTCGACCGCTTCGGTGCGGCCCTGCCACCTCCGCATCAGGCGGAACGTTTCGGGATGGATGTAGTAGACCGCTCCCGTGGGGCTGGTTTGTCCCAGCACGTCGGCGGAGTCCACGAACGGCCCGCCCGCCGGCGCCTTGTCGAACGAGTGGAACTCAACGCCATCGAAGACCTGGCGGCCCACGGTGGTCCGCATCAAGAGCATGCCGTGCGGCACCTGGATGAATTGACCCGCCGCAGCTGCAAGGCCGTCCTTCTCGCCCCAGACGGTGTGCTCGTAGTCCGCGATTGCAAGCGCTGAGGCGCTGGTCAACTTGAGGGCGAGGGCCGTCCAGACCAGCCCTGCCAGCCAACGCGAGATGATTGACTTTCCGTGGCGCGCCGCGTGCCGCGTGCTGCGCGCGTGCGAGTGGAGGCTTCGGCATGGGCGAGTGCTGCGGCGCGATACCAGTATGTGCATGACCCGCCAGCTTACCCGCTGGGATCTTGAAACGTCCGGGTGGGCAGTCGCAGTACCGCGTGCATCTGGCGACCCAGAGCACGAGCCGCCGCGGCAGCCAGAACGCGCCGTGGGTGCTTTCGAACGCGAATCAACCGATGTCGATGTCGATGGCGGAACCGGCGGGCCGTGCGGCCATGCCGGGTCCGCTTTGCGACCGAGCAGTCTTCGAGAAAGCTGTTCGTGAAACGGCTCGGCATCACGCCAGATGACTACCGAGCCCGGTTTGGCGGTGGACGCAGCACGGCAGCCGGAACGCTGCCGGCTGGTCAGGGTGCGGCTGCGCGCGTTGCCTTCGCCAGAATGGGCACGAGCCCGAGCACGGGCGTGATCGCGAAGCACCACATGCTCAACTGGCTGTACAGGATGGCACCTGCCGCACAGCCCGCTGCGAACGCCGCCACGTTGGCGAGCATTTTCGACAGGCGAGTGCTTGCCTCCTGCCTTTTTTCACCCTCCAGTCCGCGAACCAGGTTCGCGATGTCGATCATGATTTGCGTCGTCGTACCGGTCATCAAGGTGGTTGGCGGGGCGCTGCCAAGGTGCACGCGCGAGGCAGCGTTCTGAATGGCCATCGCGGCAACGAAGGACATGCCGGCCACGATGGTGAGGACGTCATCTCCCTTCTGCTGCGGCCCCACGAAGATCGCCAGCGCGGCCCCGAACAGGAGCAGCAGCACCTGCAGTGACAGCATCGTGCGCAGCACCGGCAACCCGGCCCTGGCCACCGGGAAAGAGGCCAGGTGGGTCACGAGGATGACCGCGCAGAAGACGGGAAGCGCCAGCAATTTCGCCGTGGCCCCTGAGGTGCCGAGGACCAGGGCGGCGCCCAGCGTCACGAAGTTCCCGGTCACGTGCGCGGTGAACAGGCCCTGAAGGGCAAGAAAGCCCGCCGTGTCGATGTAGCCCGCTGTGAAGCTCATGAAGACAGGAACGCTCAGTTTCATTGGAAATTCCCTTGCCTTGTATCCAGGTTGAATCGAAGAGCGCCGCGCGCCATGGTACGGCCGCCGTCCACGCTCAAACGGCCCAGCATCCGCATCCAAACGCGCCCCAGAAGCCTTGTGCATCGCTCGTCGGCACATCGCGTCGGGCGGCGGCGGCATGGTCATGTCCGTGCACGCTGCAGCCGGCGCTGCAGCCGCACATGGATGCCATGCGAGCGGCACCCGGTTGCCCCAGCCTGCGCTGCTGATAGCCGCCGAATCGCTTCACTGGCGACCAGTCAGGCAGCACGGGGAGAGCGGGTGGGGCGAAGTCCGCAAAGTCGCCCTTGCCATGGACCACGCGGCCGCCCAGCAGGGTCATGACCGAGGAGAGTTGCGCGATGTCGCTCTCGGGCACCTGGAAGTAGTCTTCAGACAGCACGGCCATGTCCGCCAGCTCGCCCACGGCGATCCGGCCCTTCTTGCCCTGTTCGTTCGAGAACCAGGTGTTGGCCTCCGTCCAGAGGCGCAGTGCGTGCTCGCGATCGAGGCGGTTGTTCGGCGGATAGAGCTGCGCGCCGCCAACAGTCTTGCCGGTGACCAGCCAGGCGAGCGAAACCCAGGGGTTGTAGCTGGCCACGCGCGTGGCGTCGGTGCCGGCCCCAACCGGCACACCGGAGGCCAACATCTTCGAGATCGGGGGTGTCGCCTCGGCGCTCTTCTGGCCATAGCGGTCGATGTAGTACTCGCCCTGGTAGGCCATGCGATGCTGGACGGCGATGCCGCCGCCCAGGGCCGCGATGCGATCGATGTTCTTCTGCGTGATCGTTTCGGCGTGATCGAAGAACCAGTGCAGGCCGTCGAACGGAATCTCCCGGTTGACTTTCTCGAAGACGTTCAATGCGCGATCGATGGTCTCGTTGTAGGTTGCGTGCAGCCGCCAGGGGAAGCGGTTCTGCGCCAGCAGGCGGACGACGCGCTCCAGGTCGCCCTCCATGTTGGGGGGCATCTCGGGCCGGGGCTCGCGAAAGTCCTCGAAGTCGGCGGCGGAATACACCAGCATCTCGCCTGCGCCGTTCACCCGATAGGTGTCGTCGCCCTGTCCGGGCTTGACGCTCTTGGTCCAGCGCGAGAAGTCGTCGACCTCGCCGCCGGGCTTTTGCGTGAACAGGTTGTAGGCGATGCGAAGCGTCAGCTCACCGTCTGCATGGAGCTTCTCGATGATCTCGTAGTCATCGGGGTAGTTCTGGAACCCGCCGCCCGCGTCCACCACGCTGGTCACGCCCAGGCTGTTCAGCTCGCGCATGAAGTGGCGCGTGGAGTTCAATTGGTACTCCGGTGGCAGCTTGGGGCCCTTGGCCAGCGTCGCGTACAGGATGGTGGCGTTCGGGCGCGCCATCAGGAGGCCGGTGGGCTCGCCCGCCCCGTCGCGCACGATCTCGCCGCCCGGAGGGTTCGGCGTGTCGCGCGTGTAGCCCACCGCGCGCAACGCGGCCCGGTTGAGCAGGGCACGGTCGTACAGGTGAAGAATGAACACCGGCGTGTCCGGGGCCACCGCGTTGAGCTCGTCGATGGTTGGCAGCCGCTTCTCGGCAAACTGGTGCTCGGTGAAGCCGCCCACCACGCGCACCCATTGCGGCGCCGGCGTGTTCTGGGCCTGCCTGCGCAGCATCTCCATGGCATCGGCGAGGGAGGGCACGCCATCCCAGCGAAGCTCCATGTTGTAGTTCAGCCCGCCGCGGATCACGTGGATGTGGCTGTCGATCAGGCCGGGAATGGCGCGCCTGTTGCGAAGGTCGATCAGCTTGGTGACCGGGCCACGCGTCGCGAGGATGTCCTTGGCATCGCCGACGGCGCTGAAGCGGCCGTTCGTGATGGCGACGGCCTGCGGATTGGGATTGGTGCGATCCAGCGTGGTGAACCGACCGTTGGTCAGGATGAGGTCTGGGTGCACGACCGTGCCTTCCTTCGCGGATGCGGTGGCCGATGCCACCGGCCAGATCGCTGCACCACCAAGCGCCTGCAACACGTCGCGGCGGCGCGTCATGGCGCACTCCCTTCATGCGCGGCCGCGTGGCCCGGAGTGTCGACGTGCTTGATGAGGTGCGTCAGGCGCATGCTGCTTCTTCCTTGTGTCCGAATCACTGGAAGATAGGCGACGGGGCCTGGGGCAAACAGCCCCCGAATGGGCAACCTGAACTCGGCCTTTTGGAGATTGAACTTCGATGGCCTGACCCGATGGCTCGGCCGCGTGCTTACCGCGAGGAAGGCTTTGGAGTCTGATCGATTTGAGTCAGGCCTTGATCGCGGCCTGACCAATGCGCTGCTTGGGAGTGGATCGACTCATGTGACCCAACCGACATCGCGGCGCCAGAGATTGCCGGCGACTTGCTTGGATGCGTACTCCTCGTGCGAGGGGAGCGGGAGACCCCGGGCCCGCGACAAAACTTCGCTGACAGGCCCCAGACCTGCCTCCCTTCTCCACCTGTCGACTTGGCTCGGGTCTTCCAGTGCATTGAGCTCTGGCCCATCAGGTGTGAGATCGAACTGCGTACCGAAGCGCTGCGCTTTGCCTTCGAAGACACGAATTCGATCATCCAGGTAGGCAAACTGCCATCGTGGAACGAGCCCGATGCGGCTGGCTTCATCAATCAATGTGCGGCAGTGGCGCATGAAACCGGGTTCGGCAATCGAGTGCTGAAGCACCAGCCACGCTGCCTCTGCACCCTCCGGCCCCACCAAGGCCTCGCTCGGCCAACCGTGCTCCTCCATCAGCGCGCGTAGATCGGCCGCATTTGCGCGATGAACTGCCTCCATGCGCGGGTGGTAACCCTCGAGCAGCGTGCCCTCGGCTTGCAGCTCGGCACGGACCCGCTCGTCCCTGGAGGCCATGGCAAGCAGTTGATTCCTGAGGATATTGTTCACTTGGGTGGTGGACTTCGATGCAAACGAATTCAGCGGACAAGACATCGCGAGGCGGTTTCTCGGTCCGCTGCATGGACCTTGCCCCTGGATGCCGTGTCCCATGGCTGCTACGCGCTGGCTTGCTTTGATTGATGGGCCAGCCAATTTTCCTCCAACTGCATCGGGCCTGCGGCTCATCGAGGCCGTGATGCCGTACTCGGGCAGCACGCCCCGGAAGTCCTGGCTGGCGTGTTGTCTGCCGCGGTCACTGTGGAAGATCAGTCCCGCTTCGCCCAATCGCGTTGCGGCTGCCTTCAAACCGCGCGGCGATCGTCTGCCACAAAGCCGTCATACCTGCGTCATGCCACCGTCGGCGAACAGTTCGATGCCATTGACAAAGCTGCTGTCGTCAGAGGCAAGGAACACTGCCGCCTTGGCGATTTCGTCGGTCCTGCCGACGCGGCCCAACGGGATCGTCCGCGCCTGCATCTCGATGAAGCCTTCGAGTTGATCGCCCGTCAAGCCCAGCAGCTCATAGGCCGGCGTGGGCACCACGCCCGGGCTCAGCACGTTGACCCGAATGCCCGCATCTTTCAGGTCCAGCATCCAGCTTCGCGCCAGATTTCGCACCGCCGCCTTGCTGGCACTGTAGATGCTGAACCCAGGCGTGCCCTTGATGGAAGTCGTCGACGCATTCAGCACGATGGTGGCGCCCTTTGGCATGATCGGCATCGCCTTTTGCACGGTGAACACCAGGCCGCGCACATTGGTGTCAAAGATGCTGTCGAAGTGAGCTTCGGTGATCTGGCCCAGCGCCGCCACCTGACCGCCGCCCGCGTTGGCGAACAGCACATCAAGTCGGCCCTTTTCTTTCTGGATCGTGGCGAAAAGCTGATCGAGGTCCTGCAGGTTGGCAACGTCGCTGCGGACGCCCGTGACATTGCGACCGATGTCTGCGACTGCCGCATCAAGCTGCGCCTGCCGTCGGCCGGTAATGAAGACGTGGGCGCCTTCGGCGACAAAGCGCTTGGCGGTCGCCAGCCCGATGCCGCTGGTGCCGCCGGTCACGAGGGCGATCTTGTCGGTAAGTTTGTTGGTCATGGTGGAGTCCTTGCGTTGGCCTGAGATGCAACGCAGTTTGGGTGCGCATCCGAACCTGGCCAAGATCGCGGCGGGCACTTGTCCATTTCCGATCCGCTAATAATGGCCAGATGGACCAGATCACCGCCATGCGCGTCTTCGCCCGGGTGGTCGAGGCTGGCGCTTTCGCGCGCGCAGCAGACCAGTTGCAGATGCCCAAGCCCAGCGTGACCAAGCTCGTACAACAGTTGGAAACCCACCTGAAGGTGAAGCTGCTGCAGCGCACCACCCGGCGCGTGACCGTCACCCCCGAGGGGGCGGCCTACTACGAGCGCACGGCACGCGTGCTGAGGGACATTGACGAGATCGAATCCGATCTGAGGCAGGATCGGACCGATCCCAAGGGCTGCATCCGTGTCGACGTCGGATCGGTCGTTGCCAATCTGATCGTGATGCCGCGGCTGCCCGGCTTCTACCAGCGCTTTCCTCACGTCCAACTCGCGCTGGGCGTCAGTGACCGACCGGTGGACCTGGTGGGTGAAGCGGTCGATTGCGTGATCCGCGGCGGCGCGTTGACCGACCAGTCATTGGTGGCCCGTCGCATTGCGCGGATGGCCTTCACGACTGTCGCCTCGCCAGCCTATCTGAAGCGGCATGGCGTGCCGGAAAGCCCGCAGGAACTGTTGGACGGCAGGCATGCGATGGCCAGTTTTTTCTCGGCCGGCACCGGCCGGATCGTTCCGGCCCCATACGTACGCGGCGCAGAGCGCTTCGAGATCGCAGGCCAGGGCCCGATCTCCGTCAACGAAAGCACCGCGCACGTCAACGCTGCTTTGGCCGGTCTCGGTCTCGTGCAGACCTTCGGACCCATCGTGCAGCCGCACATCGAGAGTGGCGCCCTGGTCGAGGTGCTGGCTGAGTGGGCGCCTCCGCCCATGCCGTTCCATGTGGCTTATCGGCCCAACCGCCACCTGAGCGCCAAGCTGCGGGTCTTCGTCGACTGGGTCGTGGAAGTATTCGCACCCTACAACACCGCTCGCTGAGGCAGCGCAGGTCGCGCTGTGCCAGCGGTGAGGATCTGGTGCAGGGCTCTCCTCCGTCTTCTCAATCTGACGCTGGGCAATTCGATTTGGCAAACCCCCATCGACTTGCCGTGCAGGCTGGCTACGATGCCGCCAACACGGAGGTGCTTGCCATGTCAGCGGATAACCCATCCACAGCCATCGCTTCGGACTTGTCTCCAGCCGACGGGCCGCGGCGACGGCGCGTGCTGGGCGGCTTGGCCGCCGGCACAGTCGCAGCGGCCTTGCCGCAGCGACGCGCCCGCGCCGCGACCTTGCCGCGGGTGGCCATCATCGGTGGCGGCATGGCGGGCATTGCCTGTGCGTGGCTGCTGGACGGCGTGTGCGAGGTGCAGTTGTACGAGGCGCGGGACACGATTGGTGGGAACGTGCGGACCTTGTCGGTGCCGGTGGGCGGGCAGGTGCTGCCGGTGGACATGGGGGCGCAGTTCTTCCATCCGGGGCCATATCCAACCTACGTGCAGCTGCTGTCGCAGCTGGGGCTGTGGCCGGTGGACAGCGGGGAGTCGCACAGCTTCGTGGCGTCGATCACCTTGTCGTCGCCCGACGAGGCGACGCCGCGTTTTGTCTCACCGGTGCTGCCCGGGCGCGCGTGGCCGCTGCTGGCACCATGGAACCGCTCCGGCGTGCAGGCTTTCCAGACGGCGTTCAACGCGGCGCAGCGGCGCGAGCAGCGGGATGCGAGCTGGTCGCTGTCGATGGGCGACTGGCTGGCGTCGCTGAACCTCACGCCGGCGCAGGCCGAGACCATGATCCTGCCGTGGGCCGCGTCGCTGAACTCGGGTGACGTGAGCGAGACGGGTGGGCTTTCGGCGCGGGCGCTGATGGTGTTCGCTGCCGGCGCGTTGCCACCCGCGTTGACCGACCCGGTGCTGTATTACGTGCTCAAGCGCGGCATGATCGAGCCGCTGAACCGCATGGTGGCGCAGTTCGGCACGGTGCAGATGCACATCAGCGCAGCGGTCGAAGCGGTGTCACCGGCGCCGGGCGGCGGGTTCCGTGTGCAGCCGCAAGGCTTGCCCGCGGCGGACTTTGATGCGCTTGTCTTCGCCGCCTCCGGCCCGCCCACGCTGTCGTTGCTGGCCGGCCTGCCCGGTACCGCGGCGCAACGCAGCGCGCTGCAGGGCATTCCGTTCTACGACGCGACGCTGGCGCTGCACACCGACCCAGCCTTCGCACCGGCCGATGCACGGCACTGGTCCTTCCTGAACTGCAGCGCCGAGGGCAGCGCCTGCGAGGCCTCGATGTGGCTGGACCCGGTGATCGGCAGCAGCGGGCTGTGGAAGAGCTGGATCAGCCACCGCGCGCCGCCGCAACAGGTGCTGGCGACCGAGCAATACCGCCACATGCTGCCGACGGTGGGCGCGATCCAGTCGCAGAAGCTGCTGGCCGCCCAACAGGGCCGCGGCGGCATCTGGTTCGCCGGCGGCTACACGCAGCCCTTCGACTCGCAGGAGACGGCGCTGCTGTCGGCGATGGGCGTGGCGCAAGGTTTGTCGGGCGGCAGCGTGCGGCTGAGCCGCCTGCAGCGCTTGGCCCAGCGCTGAGCCTGCCTCAGCCGGCGGCCTTGCCGGTGCACGGCACGCGGCCGGTCACCGGGTACTGCGGGTCGGTGAAGCCGGGCGTGGACGGATGGCCGGGCGCCACCAGCGTGTCCACCAGGGCCTCGTCCTCGGCGGTGAACGGCGAGGCCAGCGCGGCGAGGTAGTCCTGCCATTGTTCGAGCGTGCGCGGGCCGGCGATCACCGAATGCACCTGTGCGTTGTTCAGCACCCAGTTGATCGCGAAGTGCGAGGCGCTGCTGCCATGTGCCTGCGCGTGGTCGTGGATGCGGCGCGACAGCGCGATGGACTCTGGCCGCAGCTCCGTCTGCAGCATGCGCCGGTCCGCGCGTGCGGCGCGGCTGCCGGCAGGCAGGACGTCCATGCTGGCGTATTTGCCGGTGAGGATGCCGCGCGCCAGCGGGCTGTAGGGCACGACGCCAATGCCGTAATGCGCGCAGGCCGGCAGCAGCTCGACCTCGGGCATGCGGTTCATCGCGTTGTACTGTGGCTGGCAGGCGACCGGGCGGTCGATGCCCAGCTCATCGCACACCCGCACCACTTCGGCCAGGCGCCACGCGCGGAAGTTCGACAGCCCGATGTGGCGGATCTTGCCCTGATGCACCAGGTCGGCCAGCGCGTGCACGGTCTCTTCCAGCGGCGTGCTGGCGTCGTCGCGGTGCAGGTAGTAAATGTCGATGCAATCGATGCCCAGCCGGCGCAGGCTTTGCTCGACGGCCAGCATCACGTACTTGCGCGACAGGTCCGGCCCGGCTGGTGCGGTGTTGCCCGCCGGGAAACCGACCTTGGTGGCGATGACCCAGCGGTCGCGGTCCGCCTTTACCGCGCGGCCGACGATCTCCTCGGACCGGCCTCCGGCGTACACGTCGGCCGTGTCGATGAAGTTGATGCCGGCTTCGCGTGCGCTGTCGATGATCTGCACCGCGGTGGCCTCATCGCTCTGGTCGCCGAACATCATCGCGCCCAGGCAGAGGGGCGAAACCTTCAGGCCGCTGCGGCCGAGTCGTCTGTATTGCATGGCGGTTTCCGTTGAGGTGGGAATGGTGCTGTGGGTCCGTGGTCAGCGCTGGG
>NZ_VIDT01000599.1 GCF_006519715.1 Ideonella azotifigens | reverse complement strand
GAAGGTGCTCCCCTGCTAAGGGAGTATGGGGAAAAAAAACTCCACAAGTCCATCGTTGGTCTACGGTCCGGCGGCAGCGCCGCAATGGGCGCAGGCCGACAAGGCGGTGGACTTCTTCGACGTCAAGGGCGACATCGAAGCCTTGCTGGCGCCGCGCAAGGCCACCTTCGTGGCGGCCGAGCATCCCGCCATGCACCCTGGCCGCTGCGCCGCGGTGCAGCTGGACGGCGCGACCATCGGCCACATCGGCGAGCTGCATCCGAAGTGGCGCCAGGGTTACGAGCTGCCGCAGGCACCGGTGTTGTTCGAGCTGGACCTGGCCGCGGTGCAGAAGCGCGAACTGCCGGCCGCCCAGGGCGTGCCGCGACAGCAGCTCATCCAGCGTGACCTGGCGCTGGTGGTGGCCGACAAGGTCACGCACGACGCGCTGATGGGCACGCTGCGCGACGATCCGCTGGTGCGCGCCGCCTGGCTGTTCGACGTCTACAAGCCGGCCCAGCCGACGGCCGACATTGCCGCGGGCGAACGCAGCCTGGCCGTGCGCTTGGAACTGCTGGACGACAGCAGCACGCTGACCGAAGAGCGCATCGACGCCGCAGTCGTCTCAGCAGTTGCCCGGGTGCAGGCCGCGCACGGCGCGCGCCTGCGGGCTTGAGGGAAGGGCGCCACACCATGACCAGCATGATGGGCAACGACGGCAACGATGATCCGTCCGAGGATGACCTGCAACCGCCCGGACGGCTGCTGCTGACCTCGGTTGAAACACCGACCCTGACCAAGGCCGAACTGGCCGAGCTGCTTTTCGAGCGGCTGGGCCTGAACAAGCGCGAGTCCAAGGACATGGTCGAAGCGTTCTTCGACATCGTGAACCAGGCGCTGGTCAGCGGCGACGACGTGAAGCTGTCGGGTTTTGGCAACTTCGCGATCCGCCGCAAGGCGCCGCGGCCCGGGCGCAATCCACGCACCGGCGAGTCGATCCCGATCAAGGCCCGCAACGTCGTCACCTTCCACGCCAGCCACAAGCTCAAGGCTGTCGTGCAGGGGGATGTCCCGCCGGCCGAGGAGTTCGAGTAAAGTCACAGCGCCCTGCGAGAACCCGTTGATATCTCGGTGATTGGGGCCTCTTTCCGCCATGCACCATGAAGCCGCACCGCTGCTGCCGGCCATTCCGGCCAAACGCTACTTCACCATTGGCGAAGTGAGCGAGCTGTGCGGTGTCAAACCGTATGTGCTGCGCTATTGGGAGCAGGAATTCACCCAGCTGCGCCCGATGAAGCGCCGCGGCAACCGGCGCTACTACCAGCACCACGAAGTGCTGCTGATCCGCCGCATCCGCGAACTGCTGTACGACCAGGGCTTCACCATCAGCGGTGCCCGCAACCGCCTGCAGGAAGCCGGTCACATCGAAGGTGGCGAGTTCTCCAGCAGCGACATCACGATCGATCCGCTGAGCGACGAACTGGACATGGCCACGCTCGTGCAGGCCTCGCGTGCGGACAGCAGCACTTCGAGCGGCCACTTCGGAGCTGCCGCACTCGACGCCAGCGGTCTCGCTGCCGAGCTGCGTGTGCATCCCGTCCTGCCGCAAAACCCCAGTGCTGCGCAGGTGCGAGAAGAATTGCTGGCGATCCGCGACCTGCTTTCAATTCAGTGAATTTTCTGCCTATAATGGAAGTCTTGTCGGGGTGTAGCGCAGCCTGGTAGCGCACTTGCATGGGGTGCAAGGGGTCGCGAGTTCGAATCCCGCCACCCCGACCAAAGACAGCGAGAAAAATCAACGGGTTAGCCTTGCCAGGGGCTAGCCCGTTTCTCCTTTCTGGGGCACCAAACGCGGTTGGTGCCTACATGGTGCCTGTTCCGCGGCCCGACTTACTCACGGCAAACTGCAACATTGGTCACTTTAGCGCTCAGGCAGCTAATGGTGGTTCCGGTTGTCATGGAGCCTTGGCGCTCGCGGCAACAGCCTGTCTTCCAGCGCCGGGCTGCCGCTCGCCGAGCAAGCCTTGCTTTCTCTCTGATTGGGCCCTGGCTGTCTGGGTGGTCTTACTTAACAAAGACCACGTCGTCCTTGGCCTGCTGTGGGATCTTGATCTCAACCTAAATCCGGCAGTTACCCGGTCGCTGGCAGCGCTGGGGCTTGCCCGCTGCGCTACATCAGTGATCGCATCGCGCCCGTCATCGGGCCACCCAGGCCAGCCCCAGCGCTGCCAGCGACCGGGTAACTGCCGGATTTAGGCTGAATCGCCCCGGGGCGGTTCAGTGACTTATGGCATGCCTGTCGGATGCTTCGCAGTATTCAAAGCTCGCGCTATGACATCGCAACGGGGTTGGAGTTGTATGGCACCGAATGCACAGGCTAGTCGTTCTGCTGAGCGCTGAAGAGGTCGAGCGACTAGACGTGGGACAGTCGGATGACATTGGGAACGCTTACAAAAGGTGGGCGGATCGAGCTGCGCTTTTTGGCTTCTCCACGGTGTCTGCCTAAGGGAAAATTTTATGCACAAAAATTACTTTTGCCGATATAGTTTGCGGTGGACGTTTTTGATCTGCGCTAGTTGATTCGGAGATAAACATGAAGCTTTTGTCCTATCGCGTGGGAAGTCGGGAAGCTTGGGGCGCTGTCGTCGGCGATGGGGTGGTGGACTTGTCGAACTGGCGAACCGATGTGCAGACGTTGCAGGACTACATCGCCTGTGGCGGGTACCGCGACGCGGCTGAGCACGTTGAGGGCCGTCCCATCGATGCCCAGCTGAGTGAGATCGTCTTTCTGCCAGTCATCCCGAAACCGGAAAAGATTGTTTGCGCGGTTCGCAACTACATGGACCACCATCAGGAAGTGCTGGCCGCTGGAATGCAACGCGAGTTGTCGGAATATCCTCCGATCTTCCTTCGAGTGTGGCGCTCGCAGACGGGGCACGAGCAGCCGGTCGTGCTTCCCAATGTGTCTCCGTCGCTGGACTGGGAGGGTGAGCTGGCCGTGATCATCGGCCGAGAGGGCCGCGACATACCCGTTGCCGAAGCGTTTGACTACGTAGCCGGCTATGTCTGTTACAACGACGCGAGCGTGCGCGAGTGGCAATTTCACGCGAAGCAGATCGCCTCGGGCAAGAATTTCGAATCGACCGGCGCGTTTGGGCCATGGATGGTGGACCGCTGACGAGATCAAGCCGGGCCAACAATTAAAGCTCGAGACGCGTCTGAACGGAGAAGTGGTTCAATCCAGTCACACCGGGCACATGATCTTTTCGGTCGAGCGGCTGATCAACTATGCATCAATAATATTTACGCTGGTGCCTGGCGATGTGATCATCACCGGCACGCCTGCCGGCGTCGGCTGGAGCAAAAAGCCGCCGCTGTTCATGAAGGTCGGTGATGTGGTTGAGGTGGAAATCGAGGCAGTGGGGCTGTTGCGCAACCCGAT
>NZ_VIDT01000598.1 GCF_006519715.1 Ideonella azotifigens | reverse complement strand
CAAGCAAGCCTTCCCGCAACTCACGCAGCGCGGCGCGCACCAGCCGCTGCGCCGTGCCCGCTGGCAGCCCGGCCAACGCCTCGGGTTCGCTGGCCTGGATGCGTGCCAGCAGGTCTTCCAGTGTCATGATTCAGACCTCCGGCATGCGCCATTCGCCCAGCAGCTGACCGGTTTCGGCCACTGCAACGCGCACGCTGTCGCCCGGCTGCAGCGGCTTGGCGAACCGGTGCTCGAAGCCGACACAGCCTTCTCGCGGCGCATTCAGCAGGCGCAGCCGGGCCAGGTGTTGCGTGGCCAGCAGGTTCACCACCGGTTGGCTGTTGCGCTGCAGCTCAAGCGCCACCGGCCGCGTTTGTTCGGCCCAAAACGCGAAGCCGGACACCTGCTGCGCCGAGCATTCGCTGACAGCGCCGTTGGCAAAGGGCTGGCCGGCATCCAGGATTGCAAGCCGGCTGTCCAGCAGGCGGTTGGCGCGTGCGTAGAGCTGGCGCTCATCGCGCAACAGCGCGTCCACCTGCGCAGCCTGGCCAGGCGGGAGTTCGTAGAGCGGCTGCGTGACGCTTTCGCGCTGCGGGTTCTGGTTCAGCTGCTGCGGCTGCAGGTCCAACCCCAGGCTGGCGTTGAGCACCCGCAGGCTGTCGTCGTAGCGCTCGGTGATGCCGATCACGCCCAGCGCCTCCAGCGGCACGTTGGTCAACATGCGAGCCTGCAGGCCCGCACCTTGCGGCCGGCGCATGAATTCCTCGAAGGGCCGCGGCGTCTGCTCGCGGTTGATGTGCGCATGGTGCGACAGCAGCTGCGCCAGCGGCTCGCGCAGGAAGCTGACGATGCGCGTGGCCGGGAACAGCGGTGCATAACGCGGCAGCGGCACATGGCCAGCCAGCATCGCCACCTGGTCCTGCTGCAGCCGCTCGCGCAGACGGAACAGGTCATTGGCCTGGTGCGACAGCTCGGCCACACGCGCGGTGGTGTGCGGGTTGCCGACGCCATAGTCGAACTCGCAACCGTCTTCACCAAAGGCCTGCAGCGCCGCCTGGGTCAGACTGGTGCCGGCCGTCTTCGGCACGTGCACGAACAGCCACGGCGCCACCTTGCGCTCGCTCACGCCAGGATCTCGGCCAGCATGCGATCCACGCCCACCTGCCAGCGCGGCAGGCGCAGGCCGAAGGCGGTTTGCAGCTTGGTGGTGTCCAGCCGCGAGTTCAGCGGACGGGGCGCGGGCAACGGAAATTCCTGGGTGGGGATGGCCAGCACTTGGTCCGGCGCGACACGGATCGCCTTGCCATGCCGTCGCGCCCATTCGATGACGTGCGCGGCATAGCCATGCCAGCTGGTTTCGCCGCTGGCGCACAGGTGGTACAGGCCGGGCAGATCGGGCTGGTGTGCCAGCCGGCGCAAGGCATGGGCGCTGATGTCGGCCAGCAGCTCGGCACCGGTTGGCGCGCCAACCTGATCAGCCACCACCTTCAGCTGATCGCGCTCGGCAGCCAGCCGCAGCATGGTCTTGGCGAAGTTGCCGCCGCGCGCGGCGTAGACCCAGCTGGTGCGGAAGATCAGGTGGCGGCAGCCGCTGGCCTGGATGGCCTGTTCGCCGGCCAGCTTGGTGGCGCCGTAGACGCTGAGCGGACCGGTCGCCGAGGTTTCGTCCCGCGGCTGGTCGCCGCTGCCGTCGAAGACGTAATCGGTGCTGTAGTGGACCAGTGTGGCGCCCAGCGCTAGCGCCAGCTCGGCCAGCTGGGCCGGCGCCTGGGCATTCAGCCGACTGGCCAGCGCGGGTTCGCTCTCGGCCTTGTCGACGGCAGTGTGTGCGGCGGCATTGACGATCACGTCGGGCCTGAGTTCACGCACCGTGGCAGCCAAGGCATCGGCATCTGCAAGGTCGCCGCCTTGATGGCGGTCGCGCAGGTGCAGTTCGCCCAATGGCGCCAAAGCGCGTTGCAGCTCCCAGCCAACCTGGCCGTTCGGCCCCAGCAGCAAGATGCGGTTCATTCGCTGCGTCCGGTGTAGTTGGTCGCCAGCCAGTCGCGGTAGCTGCCACTTTGCACCTGCGCCACCCATTCGGGGTGATCCAGGTACCACTGCACCGTCTTGCGAATGCCGGTGTCGAAGGTTTCGGCCGGTCGCCAGCCGAGTTCACGTTCGATCTTGCGGGCGTCGATGGCGTAGCGGCGGTCGTGGCCGGGGCGGTCGGTGACGTAGGTGATCAGGCGGCTGTAGGGGCCGGCCGGGTCGGGACGCAGCTCGTCGAGCAGCGCGCAGACGGTCTTCACGATGTCGAGGTTGGCCTTCTCGTTCCATCCGCCAATGTTGTAGGTCTCACCCAGCCTGCCGCCGGCCAGCACCGCGCGGATGCCCGAGCAGTGGTCTTCGACGTACAGCCAGTCGCGGATCTGCTGGCCGTCGCCATAGACGGGCAGCGGCTTGCCGGCCAGTGCGTTGACGATCATCAGCGGGATCAGCTTCTCGGGGAAGTGATAGGGGCCGTAGTTGTTCGAGCAGTTGGTCGTGACCACCGGCAGGCCGTAGGTGTGGTGCCAGGCGCGCACCAGGTGGTCGCTGGCGGCCTTGCTGGCCGAGTACGGGCTGTTGGGCTCGTAGGCGTTCGTCTCGGCAAACGGCGGGTCGCTGGGCTTGAGGGAACCGTAGACCTCGTCGGTGCTGACGTGGTGGAAACGGAAAGCCGCCTTCTCGTCGCCCTGCAGGCTGCTCCAGTGGGCACGCGCGGCTTCCAGCAGCGTGAAGGTGCCGTCAACATTGGTCTTCATGAACGCGCCGGGGCCGTGGATGGAGCGGTCCACATGGCTCTCCGCGGCGAAATGCACGATGGCCCGCGGCCGGTGCGAGGCCAGCAGCTGGTCCATCAAGGCACGGTCGCAGATGTCGCCCTGCACAAAGGTGTGGCGCGCATCGCCTTGCAGCGAGGCCAGGTTGGCCAGGTTGCCGGCGTAGGTCAGCGCGTCCAGGTTGAGCACTGGCTCCTGGCTTTGTGCCAGCCAGGTGAGGACGAAATTGCTGCCGATGAAGCCGGCGCCGCCGGTCACAAGAATCATGGAATCTCCCGTTGCATGCTGCGAGTGCGCCCAGCCGGCGCCGCCCCGCGTCAGACCGCGATTGTCGCCAGAAACCGGTGGCCGACGCGACAATGCCACCGTGCCTGCCCCGCAAGACCTCACACCGCCTGCCATTCGTTTCCAGCGCTACACCGCGGCCGACGCCGCGCGCTGGAATGCCACCGTGGCCGCCAGCCCGACACAGAGCTTCCTGTTCGACCGCGGCTACATGGAGTACCACGCCGAGCGTTTCGACGAACACTCGCTGCTGGCCTGGCAGGGCGAGACGCTGCTGGCACTGCTGCCGGCGCACCGCGTGGGCGAACGGCTCGTCAGCCACGGGGGCCTGAGCTACGGCGGCTGGCTGCTGGCGCG
>NZ_VIDT01000597.1 GCF_006519715.1 Ideonella azotifigens | reverse complement strand
GCTGGCCGAGCGCGCCGACGGCCTGGTGCAGCGCCAGGTCGCACTGAAGCTCCCTCGCGTGACCTGGGGCGACACCTTCGCCGAGCGCCTGGCCCGCGAACGCGAGATCCTGGCCTCGCTGGCCCACCCGCACATCGCCCGGCTCTACGACGCGGGTGTGGACGCCCACGGCCGCCCCTACCTGGCGATGGAATACGTGCAGGGCGAGCCCATCGATGCCTACTGCCGCCACCACGCGCTGCCGCTGCGCGAACGCGTGGCGCTGCTGCTGCAGGTCATGGCCGCCGTCGCCCACGCGCATGCGCGGCTGGTGGTGCACCGCGACCTGAAGCCCAGCAACATCCTGGTCACATCCGAAGGCCAGGCCAGCCTGCTGGACTTCGGCATCGCCAAGCTGCTGGACGGCGAGCAGACCCAGGCCACCGCGCTGACCGAGCAGTCCGGCCGCGCCTTGACGCTGGACTACGCCAGCCCCGAGCAGATCCGCGGCGAGCCGCTGGGCACGGCGAGCGACATCTACAGCATGGCCGTCGTCGCCTACGAGGTGCTGGCCGACGTGCGCCCCTACCGCCTCAAGCGCGGCAGCGCCGCCGAGCTGGAGGAAGTGATCGCCGGCGCCGAAGTGCCATCGGCCAGCAGCGCCAGCACCGACCCCGCGCTGCGCAAGCAACTGCGCGGCGACCTGGACGCGATCCTCAACCATGCGCTGAAGAAGTCCGCCGCGGAGCGCTACCCGACGATGGAAGCCTTCGCGCAGGACCTTCGGCGTTGGCTGGACGGCGAGCCGGTCCAGGCACAGCCGGACCGCATCGCCTACCGAGCTGCGAAGTTCGTCGGGCGGCATCGGCTGCAGGTGGCAGCAGGGGCTGCAGTGGTAGCAGCGCTGGTCGCCGGCACTGGCATCTCCGCATGGCAGGCCCACGAGGCGCGACGCGCGGCCGCGGAGGCGCGGACACAAACCGCCACCGCTGCTGCAGTGAAGACCTTCATGGAACGGGTGTTCCTGGCCAACTCAGGAGATCAGGCTGACCCAAAGCGCGCACGAGAGATGACTGCTCGCGCTTTGCTGGACCAGGGCGCAGCGCGCTTGGAAATCGACCTGCGCAATGCGCCGGAAGCGCGACTACAGCTCTACGCCACACTAGCTGGGCTCTACGGCGAGATGGAACTTAAGGAACAGGCCTACTCGCTCGCGGACAAGCGGCTTGCACTGGCAAGAGAACTGCACGGCGTACCCAGTTTGGCAGTAGCACAGGCACTCATCGCACGAGCACAGTTTTTCGTTACAGGGGACAAGCAGAAAGAAGCGTTGTCACTGCTTTCTGAGGCGACAGCTTCGATGAATGCGGTACCGCCATTGGACCCGGATTACGCAAGCACGCGCGTAGAGCTTGGCGTCACCCTGGCTGACGCCTACCAGCGGCAGACACCGTTGCAGGCTCTACCGTATGCCGAACGTGCGGTGACATCTGCCACGGCTCAACAATTCCCAGGTCAACGGGTCAAAGCGCTGCGGATCCAGGCAGATGTGCTGTCGCGATTGGAGCGAAATGCGGAAGCGCAGGCTGCATTGAAAGAAGTCGCCTCAATGATCGAAGGGGATCACAGCCTCGGGTGGCACGATGTCGTTGATGTCTATTCAAACCTCGCCGATCTTCAAAGTCGGGCCGGACAGAGGGCCGATGCCGAAGCCTCTTACAAAAGGGCGTTAGTGTTGTGGAGTGACGGGGCTGGTGCGACTCAGGATTTGGCCATCATCCATAACCGACTGGCGATTTCTCACTACATCAGCGGCCAATACGCAGAGGCGGTTGAAGCGAGTAGAACCTCGGCTGAGTGGGCGCGGCAACTCCCTCCTGATACGCCGCTTGGGTTGTTCCCGGCTACTTTTCTGGGAAACCACGGGCGTGCGCTCAACGCCTGGGGACATTCCGAGGAAGCACTTTCCGTCATCAATGAAGGCCTTGGGATGATCGCGCACCGCCAGCAGGCGACAGGCCAGCCTGCAGTCGAACACGAAGGGCCGCTACAGGCCTTTCGGGCTGAGGCGCTGATTGACCTCGGCCGGCTCTCCGAAGCTGAACATGCCGTGAAGCGCTGCTGGGAATTGCTTGGGGATAACCGAACCCATCAAATCACATTTGCGAACAATGCACGCCGCGCATTTTGGGTGGCCAGTGGGCAGGCAAACAAGGCGCTGGACGATTTCAGCCAGAGCCCGCGCCCTTCGAGTCCAGACCCCAGTGCTACGGCTCGGTGGCGGGCTCAGCAAGCGATGTTTGAGATGGCCGCCGGGGACGCTACCGCTGCGCAGCATGATGCAGAAGCTGCGTTGGCAATGATTCACGAGGACCCAAACCGCGCATACCTTCGATATCCAGAGGGTATCGCCTCGTTCGCCTTGGGTCAGGCCCTGCTTGCACAGGGAGATGCCAAATCGGCGACAGCTGCGCTGACCCATGCAGAGGAGCTGTATCGGGGAATGTATGACGCCGTCCTCAGCCTGCAATTGGCTCGGTTGCTGTCCGTGCAGGCTCGGGCGCTTGACAGAATTCAAGACACGGAAAATGCCAAACGAAAGGAAGCAGAGGCGCGAGCCATTCGCGCAAGACACCGCGGTGACGTGGTGAAATCTCCTCGCTGAAACTATCAGTGCATGCACGCAACTGGTGGGCTATAGCGGCGTGCGGTTGCGCTAATCAGTTGGCTTCAATAGTCAAGCGGCGA
Source organism: Ideonella azotifigens (assembly GCF_006519715.1). GTDB lineage: Bacteria > Pseudomonadota > Gammaproteobacteria > Burkholderiales > Burkholderiaceae_C > Ideonella > Ideonella azotifigens. The sequence goes on along the minus strand of NZ_VIDT01000597.1, from coordinate 701 downwards.
GTCGACATGCATGCTCTGCGCCGCCGTTCCCGTCCCTCCCACGACTTGCTTCAAAACTTCCAAGTCCAGAACAACGGGGCCACTTTCTAAGCCGGCTTCGTTCGGCTGATCCATGGGCTGGGAATTTTCCATGCTGGACTCCTGATGTTGATACGCAAGTCTATGCCAGCAGCGTCATGCCAGCCGTCTTGGCCGCACCCACGTCGAAGGTCATCGCGCGTTCGCAGCCTGCAGCATTGGCAACGCGCTCGATGAGGCAGTCGGCAAAGTCGGCATCGCCCGCGCGGTAGACCCGCATGTCGATGTCACTTTCACCCGCCGCACTCCGTATGGGAAGACAAGGACCCTCGCCTTTGCGCTGGGTCCGCCACTTCCAAGGGAGCTGCGATGAATAGACATGAACGGTACCGGGCCAGGAGCTTGCGGGCCGCTGCTGCAGGCGTTTTACTGAGCGTTGGCCTGGCCGCGCACGCTACGGATTTCACCCTCGGCTTCGGCGCTGGCGCCGATCGCGGCAAGACCGATTGCGTGGACGGCTTTGCCTGCGACCACAGCAGCGCCCACGGCAAGCTGTTCCTGAACTACCGGCTGGACGAGGCCTGGGACCTGCAGGCGCTGGGCTTTGCCGGCAGCCGCTTCAAGGGCGGCGACACGACCGACGACGGCACCACTTTTGGTGGCAGCTTCCGCGTCGACGCGCT
>NZ_VIDT01000596.1 GCF_006519715.1 Ideonella azotifigens | reverse complement strand
TGGCGGCGCCCTGACCACCGGCCTGGGCTACGACGCCAACGGCAACCTCACCACCGTCAACCTGCCCAAGGGCACTGGCCAGACCACCGCGCGGACGGCCAACAACGGCTACGACAGCCTGGGCCGGCGCATCAACAGCACCCTGGCCGCACCGGCTGCCGGCGCCTCCGCCCCCGTCATCAAGTTCGGCTACGACGGCCTGGACCAACTCACCAGCGTCACCGACCCGCGCAGCAAGGTCACCACCTACACCGTCAACGGCCTGGGCAACACCAACCCGCAGGTCAGCCCCGACACCGGCACCACCGGCTTCACCTACTTTGCCGACGGCCGCGTTCAGACCCGCACCGACGCGCTGGGCAACGTCGCCACCTACGCCTACGACGACCTGGGCCGGCTCACGGCCATCAGCTATACCAGCGGCATCCCCAGCCAGTTCTACTACGACGGCAGCACCGCCTCGGTGCCCAGCACCACCGCCAACAACAGCACCGGCCAACTCAGCAGCCTGGTCGACGAATCCGGCACCACCGTCTACACCCACGATGGCTTCGGGCGCGTGCTCAGCAAGACCCAGACGGTGGCCACCAGCCCGTCGCGCAGCTTCGTGCTCAGCCAGACCTGGAGCAGCGACGCCGGCAGCAGCCTGGGCAAGCTCAAGTCGCTCACCCTGCCCAGCAAGGCCACTGTCAACTTCACCTACCTGGCCGACGGCCGGCTCAAGGCCATCGCCTTCAACCCCGTCAAGACCGACGGCACCGGCACCGACACCACGCGCAACGTGTCAGTGCTCAACATGCTCAAGTACAACGGCCTGAACGACGTGCAGGGCTGGACCTGGGGTGACAACACCGCCTACAGCCGCACCTACGACAGCAACGGCCGCCTCAAGAGCTACTACCTGGGCAACCCCGCAGGCACTGGCACCACCGCAGGGCTGATCCGCACCCTGAGCTACGACGACGCCGGCCGCATCAGCGGCTACACCCACACCAACAGTGCCGGCACCGCCCAGCCCGCCTACGACCAGACCTTCACCTACGACGGCCTGGACCGACTCAAGCAGCAGCAGCAGTCCAGCAGCACCAACGGCTTCGACTACGACCTGTCGAACAACCGCACGACCCAAACTATCGGCGGGGTCACCTACACCAACACCATCGCCGCGGCCAACAACCGCGTCAGCGTCGAGACCGGCCCCAACGGCACCACCAACTTCACCTACTACGCAACAGGCCAGGTCAAGGCCGACGGCACCAACACCTTCACCTACAGCCCGCGCGGCCGCATGGCCTCGGTCAAGATCGGCACCGACACCGTCAGCTACCTGTACAACGGCCTGGAGCAGCGCGTCGCCAAGACCGGCCCGACCACCCGCGTCGACAGCGGCGCCCGCTACTACGCCTACGACGAGCAAGGCCACCTGATCGGCGAGTACGACGCCAGCGGCAACCCGCTCTACGAAGTCATCTACCTGGGCGACACGCCCGTGGGGCTGATCACCCAGACCCGCACCACCACCAACGGCGTGCTGAGCGTGCAGACCAAGCTCAGCTACATCTACGCCGACCACCTGGACACCCCGCGCGTGGTGACCAGAGCCAGCGACCACGCCATCCAATGGCGCTGGGACCAGGCCGAGGCCTTCGGCAACTCAGCGCCCAACGAGAATCCCAGCGCACTCGGCGCCTTCACGCTGAACCTGCGCTTCCCGGGGCAGACCTTCGACAAGGAGACCGGGCTGTTCTATAACCTCAATCGGGATTACCGGGCAACCTTGGGCAGGTACATCGAGTCAGATCCGATCGGGCTGGCAGGCGGGATCAATACCTATGCGTATGCGAACGTGTCGCCAATTTATATAGGAGATGCTACAGGGTTGCGTGGTGGAGATCATCCCGGCGTGAGTGAGTGCATTGCCCGTGGTAATAATCCGGTTGCCTGCGAACAAAGTGCGCCTAATGTTTCACCGCCAACGCCGCGTCCACCGGTGAAAAAAATCTGGGACCCTTGTGAAGTTGAGCAAGTATTGGGTGGTATGCGCACAGAATCTCTTATAGATATATGGAAAAATCACAGCGGGGCAAAAAAATACGATTTCGCTTATAATGATCAGCGCTTTGATAGGTTTCATACTATTGATGGTCATGACTACAATCCTCATATGTTCGGGAATTATGCAGTAGGTTATGCTGCATATCGCAACAGCGGCCTGTTTGGTGTCGGGCTCGCAATGACAGCAGGCATTGGGTATGATGTCCTTCAACATGGGTGGAATACAGACCTTGATGCTTCTAGTAGGCGTTTCATTCGTCAAGGAGCTACTCGGGCGATGGCCGAAATGAATGGTACTTGGCCGCTATCATCTGATTCTGCATGCGCATGTCGACAGTGAGCTAAATCATGAGCTATATTTCTATATTTTTTGTGTTTCTTGGTATATTTGCAGTCCGTGTGCGGACTAGGCGATATGTTGTGTGTGTCTCGGGATTTCTTTTTGTTTGGGAATTGATCGTTTTCCTAATTGGCCCAGGCGTCATTTCAAGGAATGTCATCGATAGCGATGCCGCAGTTATTGCGGGTAGCTCAGTTTGTCCAGGCATAGGCGCTGCTCAAGATATAGTAATGACGTACGGCACGGTTGGCATGTTGTCTCTAATCGCGTGGCCATTCCTGCTTGCCGCTGCCATGCGTGTTCGGTAACAGTAGAATTGTTTGAATCATAGAGGCACGCCTCAATGGGAAGTTGAGGGGAATCGCGAATTGGGTCGCCCATTTCTTCTAGGTGATTGCGTCTTGGTGCAGGTATTTAGTTGAAATAAAGCGTGGCTGGAGTGCTCCATCGCCGCTGGCATATTTGTCGATTGCAGGGCCTTCGTCGGGGGAGTGCGGGACACGTCCGAGCCCGGCTTAGCAGCGCAAGGACGTCGTTGTTCGTACGACGCTGCCACAATCGAGCACAAATTCTTAACAGCAGGGAGCGCGGAGAGGGAACTGGCCGCGGTGGGTGGTGACGTTGCATCAACTGAGTGTTCGTGCGGTCGATCTGGGCAGGCAAACGCTGGGCCGCTCGGTGGTTTGGTGGTCGCTGTGCGCAAGGGACCGGCGGCTACTCTTGGTGGCGGCGGTCGGCTTGTCGACGGCCGCTGTCGCCAGCCTGGGCGTGTGGCAATGGCAGGCGGAGCGAACCGAGGAACTGGGCTCTCGACTTGCTTTGGTCCAGGCTGAACAACTCAGAGACGCCCAGCGTGCCGCCGCCGATGCCGGGAAGGCGAACTCATTGCCCGCGCCCTGGTGGACGCACCTTTCCCGGACCACCCCTGACGGCGAACCGCTGCACCCCCATGAACTGCTCACAAGCCACGCCGTGTCCGCCGCCGAGCGAGAAGTTCAACTCTCCAAGCTGAGCTTTCGCGCGCAGGCAGCGGTG
>NZ_VIDT01000595.1 GCF_006519715.1 Ideonella azotifigens | reverse complement strand
GTGCGCGGGCTGCTGGTGAAAAGCCTGCCCACGCTGATCCGCACCCGAGCCCGCACCGGCGCCAACCGCGAACTGGTGCACGCGCTGCCCAGCTTCATGGCGGCCGAGCTGCGCAACCGGCGGCCAGGCAGCGCGGTCATCATCGAGCGCCTGGCCGAGATCTTCCTGGTGCAGGTGGTGCGCGCGCATTTCGAGGCCGCGGCACCGGTGGCTCAAACACCGAGCCTGATGGCGGCCTTCTTCGAGCCGCGCCTGAATGCCGGGCTGAACTTCATGCACGCGCGCTGCCACGAGCCCTTGACCTTGGCGCAGATCGCCAGCGCGGCGGGCATGTCCCGCTCGGCCTTCGCGCAGCGTTTCAAGGCCACCACCGGCGAGATGCCCATGGCCCACCTGGCCGAGTGGCGGCTGCTGAAGGCCGCCCAACTGCTGGCCAGCTCCGACCAGTCCATCGCCCAGGTGGCGGCCGCCTGCGGCCACCGCTCCACCGAAGGATTCAGCCGTGCCTTCAAGCGGCGCCATGGGCAGAGCCCGGCGCAATGGCGGGCCACCGCCGCGGCGGCAGCCTGAAGTCACCGTTGTTGTTTTTCATCTGCCAGCGTCAACCGCATTGACAGAAATGGTAAAGACTATTTACAGTTCCACCCAGTTCAACGCAGCACCCGAGACTTCATCGTGACCGCCACCTTTTCGTTCCACCGCCACCGCGCCCACGGCCTTGCCGTGTGCTTGCGCGTGGGCGGCGGTTCGCGTGGCATCGCGATGAAAGGACGCGTCGGGCGCGATGCAGGCAGTCACCTGTATCGGCCATCGAGTTCGCACCAGCAGCAGGCGTGGCTGGGGGATTCGACGCATCCGGGAGAGGACCGCGCATAGCCGCGCACCCTCGTCGCTCTGTACCCACACAGAGGCCCGGACACCCGCAAGGTGCCCGGGCCTTTTTGTTTTTCCCAATCGCTCAACGGAGAGCTGCCCGAGTGGCAAGGGGCCGGCTTGCTAAGCCGAGGCCGGTGACGAGAGTCGCCGCGAGCGTTCGATCCGCTCGCTCTCCGCCAACCTTGTTTCCTCGACCCGAATGCGGTGTGGTCGAGTGGCCTCAGACACCAGCCTTTGAAGCTGGGGACCTTGGTTCGAATCCAAGCGCCGCTGCCATTCACCCAGGTCCTTGTCCACCCGCGGCCATGAAAGGAGGCCCGCCATGCATCGCCCTCACCAACACGTGTTGCAGCTCGACATCCAGGGCACGCCGCAGGCGTGGATCTCGCTCGAACAGGCTGTTGTGCACATCGCCACCGGCTCGGTCGCCTGGACCGATGGTGACGGCCCGCTGGCCACGCTGCGCGGCGGTACCAACGTCGCCAGCGGCCGGCAGTCGCTGATCAAGGTGCACCCGATCATCGCGTTGCGGGGCGCCTCGAAGCTGAACCTGTTCGACGTGGTGCCCGGCTTCACCAAGGCCAAGCTGCTGCGGCGCGACCGCATGACCTGCGCCTACTGCGGCCAGCGCTTCCAGGAGCGCGAGCTGCAGTGTGAACACATCCAGCCCGAGTCACGCGGCGGCGGCTGGACCTGGATGAACCTGGTCGCGGCCTGCGGCCCGTGCAACAACCGCAAGGCCGCCCGCACGCCCGAGGAAGCCGGCATGCCGCTGCTGTACCTGCCCTACGTGCCCAGCCGGTTCGAAAGCTTCCTGCTCGAAGGCCGGCACATCCGGGCCGACGTGCACGAGTGGCTGGCCGCGCGGCTGCCCAAGGGCTCGCGGCTGAACTGAGCCCTCGCGATTTCGCGGGGGTCTCTCAAGAAAACGCAGGGCCGCCCCAAGTTTTCTTGACCCCCTCGGGGGGCCTGGCGACCGAAGGGCGCCAGGTTTGGGGGCGCTCAACAGCGGCCGGAGCGCCGGCTGCGCGGCTGCAGCTTGTCCAGCTCTGCGATCTGCTGCTTAAGCAGGATCAGCAAGGTGCGGGCGTGCTCGACGGGCATGCGCAGGCGGCTGCTGGCAGCGCCTTCGTCGCGTGGCGGAAGGTTCACCACCGTGAGGTCCACGCGGAGTTCGATCAGGCCCATGTCGTGTCTGGCCGACTTCAGGTTCTGGACTTCAATGTCGTAGGTCTTCAAGCGCGTTCTCCTGCGTTCTGGGCAATGCGCGATTGTCGGCTGGCGGGGACCCGCTTGCCGCCAGCGCACCCTGCCAACCCGACCGCCCCTCGGGCACGGGTTTCCACCAAGTCCCTGAACTTGCGCTGGATCAACACCGGATCTATTATTTACCGATCGGTCGGTCAATTGTGTCTGACCTGCCACCGGTGCTTTCCCGCCCCAACACCGCGCATGGCTTCGCCCATGATGACCGGCTCACTCGGCCGGACGCTGCAGAACCCCATGAGCTCTTTCTCCAAGCTTGATCCGTCCACCCGCGTTGCCGTGATCGGCGCCGGCAGCATGGGTGCCGGCATTGCCCAGCTGGCCGCGCAGGCCGGCCATGAGGTCTGCCTGTTCGACCTGGCGCCCGGCGCGGCGGCCAAGGCCATCGCCCGCATCGGTGCGGACCTGGACCAGGCCGTGCAGCGCGGCCGGCTGACGGTTGACGAACGCGCCACCGTGGGCAGCCGCCTGCGCGCCACCGAGCAACTGGCCGAACTGGCCGGCTGCGGCCTGGCGGTGGAAGCCATCGTCGAACGGCTGGAGCCCAAGCAGGGCCTGTTCCGCCAACTGGAGGAACTGCTGGGCGACGAGGCGGTGCTGGCCACCAACACTTCGTCGATCTCCATCACCGCGATTGCCTTCGGCCTGAAGCGCCCCGCTCGCCTCGTCGGCTGGCACTTCTTCAACCCGGCCACGCGCATGAAGCTGGTCGAGATCATTGGCGGCGTGGAGACCGCACCGGCCTTGGTCGATGCGATGCGCGTGCTGTCGCTGGCCTGGGGCAAGACGCCGGTGGACGCGCCGAACGCGCCCGGCTTCATCGTCAACCGAGTGGCCCGCCCGTATTACGCCGAAGGCTTCAAGCTGCTGGCCGAGCGCGTGGCCGAAGCGCCGGCCATCGACCGCCTGCTGCGGGAGGCCGGCGGCTTTGCGATGGGCCCGTTCGAGCTGACCGACCTGATCGGCCAGGACGTGAACCTCTCGGTCACCGAGTCGGTCTTCCAGGCCACTGGTTACGACCCACGCTACGCACCGAATTTGATCCAGCAGGAGCTGGTGCGCGCAGGTCGCCTGGGCCGCAAGAGCGGGCGCGGCTTTTACGACCATGCCAAGGATGCCGCAGCGCCTGTCGTCACGCTGGTCACGCCCGCAGCCAACCCACCCTCGGTGCGGGCGCCGCGCGACGCCGGCCTGCTCGCGCCGCTACTGCAGCGCCTGGCAACAGCCGGCGTGAGCATCCACGTGGACAGCACGCTGCCAGCCGAACACCTGCAGCTTGGCGAATTGCAGC
>NZ_VIDT01000594.1 GCF_006519715.1 Ideonella azotifigens | reverse complement strand
GGCGGCGATGGTGGCCAGCGTGCGCCAGCCCACCGGTGCAGCGCGGCGCCAGACGGCGACCGAAGCGACAACCAGCACCAGCAGCGCCATCGCCATCGCATTCATCACGTTGGCGACCCAGGTCCAGAAGCCGCGCTCGACGCCGTTGGCCGGCTCCCAGACGCCGGCGCCATGGTCGTGGTCATGGGCCTCTTCATGCGCATGTTCGTGGGCATGCGCATCCGCATGCGCATGCTCGGCAGCTTCCGGCGCTTCGGCCTTCTGCCCCTCGAACACCTCGGCCGCCAGCAGCAGCGGCACGGCCTGCCAACGCTGCAGCGCAAACTGCAGGCTGCCCACGGCCAGCGCCAGCGCCAACGCGCAAAAGATCAAGCGTCGCAGCAACATGCTCGCCTCGCTCAGTGGCAGGGCCGCACGGTGACGTGGCGCACGTCGTGCGCGGCGTTGTGCGCCAGCGGGCTGTCGGCAAAGGCCACGCCGTACAGCATCACCAAGCCCAGCAGCGCCGCGGCGGCAAGCTGGCGCGCGAGGTGGGTGCCGGTCAGGGCCTGGGTACCGAAGGTGGTGGGGTTCAGCGTCGTGGTGGTGGTCATGTCAGCTCCTTGAGGGGTGAGGGAAAAATGGGTTGGACAGCCATCTGGGCAATCGACACCGTGGCATTGCGACCATCGGCGCCACGGTGGCGCAGCTTCTCGACGCGCAGCGCGCTGGCATCGGCCGCGCCGGCGGCCAGCAGTGCCGCTGCTTCGCTGACCGAAGGCGTGCCGGTGTGGCGGCGCACGGTTTCGGATGGGTTGGGCACGGCGACCGCGGCCAGTTCGCCTGGTTCGTAGAAATGGACAGCCCAGCCGCGCTCTGCGGCCAGCGCCAACAGGCCCGGCTCGTCGGCCTTCAGCGTGATGCTGGCAACGGCGGCCACGTCGGCCAGCGTTGCGCCGATCTGCGCCAATGCGAGGTCGACGGCCTGCGCCAGCGTGGCCCGCGGCGTGCCGCGGTCACAGCCAATGCCCAGGGACAGCTTCACTGCGCGGCCTCGACCGGCGGCCGGTAGACCACCAGTTTCTCGTTGAGCTGCTGCCACTGCGCCTCGGGCACCTCTGCATGCGTGACCCACAGCACCGCGGCGAAGCGGGCAAGGTCCACTTCCTCGAAGCGGTCGAAGCGGTGGATGTTGGCGGGCAGCGGCGTGGGCCGGGTCCACCAGTGCGGGCTGCCGGCTTCCTGCACAAAGGCCACAGGCTCCTGGTTGACGACCGCGGCCGAGACGCGCGTGATGTTCAGCTTCGGCGCCTCCACGCGCCAGCCCAGTTCGCGGCCCAGGATGTCGACCGGGATGGTCTTGCCCACGTCCGAAGCGGTGGTCAGCACCGGCGTGGCCTGCAGCAGCTCGGCGACCTGTTCGGCCATGGCGTTGGCGCCGCCCACGTGGCCGGACAGCACGGGGATCACGAACTGGCCGGCGTCGTCCACGACCACCACGCCAGGGTCCTCGTCCTTGCTCTTCATGTGGGGCGCGATCAGCCGCACCACCGCGCCCAGCGAGACGAAGAACACGATCTGGTCGAAGCGCTGGAACAGGCCGGCAATCTCGTCCTTGAAGGCGCCGCTGTAGGCCAGCACCGGACTGGTGAGGCCAGCCATCGCGTCGGCAAACTTCGCGGCCACGCAGACCTCGGCTTCGGGCAATGCGCGGGCCAGCGCGGCGACTTGCGCTGCGCCATGCTTGGTGATGGCCACCAGCGCGATGCGGACGGTGGGGTTCGGGGCTTCAGTCATCGGCCATTTCCTCTTCGGTGATGGGAGCCGGCGCTGTGCCGGAGGTCTTCTTCTTGCAGCCCTTGATGCGTTCTCCGCGCTGGCGCAGCGGGTTCTGCACGATCAGCAGCGAGAGGTAATTGACCTTCTCGCCGCGCAGCGTGGTGATGTCACGCACCACACGCTCTTCCGGCGCGCCGGCCTTCTCGACGAAGCAGACGCGGTCCAGCAGGCCGCGCCGCTCGAACAGTGCGATCAGCTCATCCAGCAGCGGCTTGACCTTCATCAGCACCAGCGTGTCGAAGTCGTCCAGCAGGCGCTCGACCAGGTCCACGCCATAGGCCGCCGGCACGATGGCCACGGTGTCGTCCTGCTCGGCCAGCGGCTGGCCCAGCTCGGCGCAGCTGGCGATGAAGCTGGGCACGCCGGGCACGATCTCCACCGCCACCTCGGGCGCCATGGCTTTCACGGTCTGCGCCAGGTGGCCGAAGGTGGCGTAGGTGGACGCATCGCCTTCGACCAGGAACAGCACGTCGCGCCCGGCCTGCAGCAAAGGCAGCACGGCTTCAGCGGCGCGCAGCCAGGCGCGGCCCAGCTTTTCGCCGTCATGTGTCATCGGGAAGAGCAAGGCTTGCGACAGGCCCTGGCTGGCCGCCGGTGGCACCAGGCCAGCACGCGAGGCAATCGCCAGCGCATAGCTCTCGCTCTTGCCGCTGCGGATCGGCCAGGTCCACACGGTATCCGGCCGCTGCAGCAGCGCAAATGCGCGGCGAGTCATCAGCTCCGGGTCTCCCGGGCCGAGTGAGACGCCGAACAAGGTGCCGGTCATGACCCCACCTGCGCCTTCTGGGCACAGACGATCCAGACAGGGTTCTCGGCCGCCATGCGGTTCATGTGCAGGATGGGCTTGCTGCGCGCGGCTTGCAGTTGCAGCACGTCCCACACAACATTGGCTTCCTTCAGCGCCGCGGTCGCGGTGGCAAGGTTTTCCAGCGTCACGAAGTTCATCACCAGCCAGCCGCCGCTGCGCAGCCGGCGCAGGCACAGCGCGATCAGCTCGGCCAGCTCGCCGCCGGAGCCCCCGATGAAGACGGCGTCCGGGTCGGCCCAGCCGTCCAGCTGCTCGGGCGCCTTGCCGTGCACCAGCGTGTGGTTGGCCACGCCGAAGCTGGCGCGGTTGCGGCCGGCAATCGCCACGTCCGCCTCGTTTTTCTCGATGGCCCAGACATGGCCTTCCGGGCACAGCCGCGCGGCCTCGATGCCCACCGAGCCAGAGCCCGCGCCAATGTCCCAGACGATGCTGTCCGCGCGCAGTTGCAGCCGCGCCAGCGACACCGCCCGCACCTCCTGCTTGGTGATCAGGCCTTTGTCGGGCTGCCGCTGCTCGTAGGCCGCATCGGGCAGGCCGAAGCTGACCGGCCGCGGCCGGGCCTGGTGGCGCCACAGCAGCATCACGTTCGGTTCGGCAAACCTCATCTCGGCCGCTTGCGCGGCGCTCAGGCCGCTGTGGATCTTCTCGTCCGGCAACAGCAAGCGCTCGGCCACCGCAAGCTGGAAGTCCTCGCCCAGGCCTTCGGCCAGCAGCAGGCGGGCGACACGGTCCGGGCTGTTGGCCGGGCTGGTCAGCAGCGCCAGGCGCTCGTGGCGGCGCAGCGCCTGGGCCAGCGCGTACAGGCCGTGGCTCG
>NZ_VIDT01000593.1 GCF_006519715.1 Ideonella azotifigens | reverse complement strand
CGCTACCGCAGCCTGCGCACGCCGGCCGCACCCAACTCCGACGAAGAGACTCGGCATGCTTGACACCTACGGCCTGTCGCAGCTGCCGCACAAGGTCAAGGACCTGCCGGTGCTGCCCCAGGCGGTGCTGGAAGTGCTGCAGGTGCTGCGCAACGACAACCTGTCTGCGGAGCACTGCATCCAGCTGATCGAGAAGGACCCGGCATTGGCCGCGCGCACCCTGCGCCTGGCCAACTCGGCCTTCTACGGCGCCCCGGGCCGCGTGGCGCGCATCGCGGATGCCGTCAGCATGCTGGGCCTGCGCACCGTCTCGGGCGTGCTGGCCGCAGCGGCGCTGACCCAGGCCTTCCCGGCCAGCGCCTGCGCCGGCTTCGACTTCGCCGCCTACTGGCGCCACGGCCTCGCGGTGGCCATGAGCGCCCGCTCGCTGGCATCGCATTGCGGCCTGGATCCGGAGCAGGCCTTCCTGGCCGGCCTGATGCATGACATCGGCCAGCTGGTGCTGGCCGCCCACTTCCCGGCCGCCGGCAATGCGGTGCAGGCGCTGATGACCAGCACGGACGTGCCACGTGTGCGCGCCGAGCAAACCCTGCTCGGGCAGGACCATTGCCAGGTGGGCGCGCTGCTGGCCGTGCACTGGCGCTTTCCGGCGCCCATCGTCGAGGCCATTGCGCAGCACCATGCGCCGCCGCCAGCGGCGGCCTCGGCCCCAGCCGCACTGGACCTGACCGGCCTGGTGCATGCCTGCGACGCGGTGGCCCATGCGCTGGACCTCGCCGGCCTGGCCGAAGAAGCAGTACCGGAGATCGACCTATCCGTCTGGACCCGGCTGCGGCTGGACGAAGCCCGCGCCATGCGGCTGTTTGCCAGCGTCGAAGGCGGCGTGCGCGACATGTGCGCCGCGCTTTCGCTGTGAGGCCCGGTCCCGTGCGACCGCCAGCAGGCTCTTCGACCCCACCATGAACACGCAAGCCCTCCCACCCACCATGGCTGACGATGAAGCCATGCTCACGCCCGAGAAGGTGCGCGCGCTGCTGCTGGCCAACGAGCAGCTCAGCAAGCTCAACCAGCGGCTGGCCCAGGCGCAGGACAAGCTGATGCAGTCAGAGAAGCTGGCCTCCATTGGCCAGCTGGCGGCCGGCGTGGCCCACGAGATCAACAACCCGGTGGGCTATGTGTTCTCGAACTTCGGCACCCTTGAGCGCTACCTGGCCGACCTGTTCCGCATGCTCGAAGCCTATGAGCGGGCCGAAGCCGGCATTGTCGACCCGGCGCTGGCCACCGAGCTGCGCGCGCTGCGTGAGGAGATCGAGCTGGACTACCTGAAGCAGGACATTCCCAGCCTGATGGCCGAGTCGCGCGAGGGCATCGGCCGGGTGCGCAAGATCGTGCAGGACCTGAAGGACTTCTCCCGCGTGGACAACCGGCAGGAATGGGAATGGTGCGACCTGCACAAGGGCCTGGAGTCGACGCTGAACATCGTCAACAACGAGATCAAGTACAAGGCCGACGTGCACCGCGAATACAGCGTGCTGCCCGAGGTTCAGTGCCTGCCCTCGGAGTTGAACCAGGTCTTCATGAACCTGCTGGTGAACGCCGCGCAGGCCATCCAGCAGGAACGTGGCCTGATCATCATCCGCACGGGCTGCGACACGCAGCAGGTCTGGGTGCAGATCGAGGACAACGGCGCCGGCATCCCGCACGAGCACCTGGGCCGCATCTTCGACCCCTTCTTCACCACCAAGCCGGTTGGCAAGGGCACCGGGCTGGGCCTGTCGCTGTCCTACGGCATCGTGCAGAAACACGGTGGGCGCATCGAGGTGCAGAGCGTGCCCGGCCGCACCTGCTTCCAGCTCAGCATTCCGCTGCAGCGACCCGGCGGCGCCAGCGAACCCGCCGTCACGCCTGCCTGACCCTCATCCGCACCCGTCCCCCGGAGCAACCCACCATGCACAACGTCCTGCTGGTCGACGACGAACCCGCGATCCTCAATGCACTGCAGCGCGCGCTGCGCCAGCAGTTCGGCAAGCAGCTGCGTCTGGACACCGGACTGGGCGGCGCGCAAGCGCTGTCCATGGGTCTGGAGCGGCGCTACGACATCGTCATTTCCGACCTCCGCATGCCTGGCATGGACGGCCTGGACTTCCTGTGCCGCTTTGCCAAGCTGCAGCCGCACTCCACCCGCATGATGCTCACAGGCTCGGCGGACTTCGGCACCGCGCAGCGGGCGGTCAACGAGATCGGCGTGTTCCGCTACCTGACCAAGCCCTGGCAGGAAGACGACCTGGGACTGCACATGCGGGCTGCGCTGGCGCATGCGGACAGCCTGCGCACCCAGCGCGATGCGGCCGATGCCTGGGCTTCCAGCCAGGGCCAGCTCTCGCCGCAGGAGCTGGAGCGCCGCCGCCTGGAGGCACTGGAACCGGGCATCACGCTGGTGGAATGGGCAGCCGACGGCGCGGTCATCATGCCCTCGCTGGACTGATCAGGCCGGCTTGGCCTTCATGCGCTGCCGGCGCGCTTCGTACAGCAGCACCGCTGCCGCCACCGACACGTTCAGGCTCTCCACCGCACCGGCCATCGGAATGCTGACCAGCTCATCGCAGGTCTTGCGCGTGAGCTGGCGCATGCCCGGGCCTTCGGCGCCCAGCACGAGGGCCACCGGGCCGGTCAGGTCCACGTCGTACAGCGTCTGCGTTGCGTCGTCGCTGGCGCCGATGATGCGCACGCCGCGCTCCTTCATCTCGTTGAGCGCACGCGCCAGGTTGGTCACCATCAGGTAGGGCACCGACTCGGCCGCGCCCGAGGCCACCTTGGCCACCGTGGCGTTCAGGCCCACGGCATGGTCGGTCGGTGCGATCACGGCCTGGGCGCCGGCACCATCGGCCACGCGCAGGCAGGCGCCGAGGTTGTGGGGGTCGGTCACGCCGTCCAGCACCAGCACCAGCGCAGTGTCGAGCTTCGCGGCTTCCACTTCTTCCAGCACCTCGTCCAGCGAATGCCGTTGCTTGACCGGGTTGACCCGCGCGACCACGCCCTGGTGGCGCGGCCCGCCGGACATCTTGCTCAGCCGATCATCGTCGCTGTCCACCAGCTTGATGCCGGCCTCGCGGGCGCGGTCTGCGAAGCCGCGCATGCGCGCGTCGCGCCGGCTGGCATCAAGGTGAATCTCGAGGATGGATTCCGGCGCCGTTTTCAGGCGCACGGTGACGGCATGGAAGCCGTAGAGAAAGCTGGTGGACATGGGGAAATGGACTCGGAAGGCCCTGGTGGAGGCAGCAGGCTGGGACGGGCGCCAACGCGCCCGCCAACCTTCTAGCCTACCACTGGCTGAACGCCACCCAGGCCATGACGCCGCCGATCAACACCGGCTGGTGCACCATGTAGAAGCTGAGCGACCAGCGGCCCAGTACCGCCAGCGGCTGCAGCGGCGGCGGCACCGC
>NZ_VIDT01000592.1 GCF_006519715.1 Ideonella azotifigens | reverse complement strand
GTGACCGCCGGCCAGCCCGCCAGCTTCACCGTCGCCGCCACCGGCAGCGACCCGCTGAGCTACCAGTGGCAGCGCGACGGCAGCGACATCGTGGGGGCGACCTCTGCAACGTATTCACTCGCGACCACCGCGACCACCGACACCGGCGCGGTCTTCCGTGCGGTCGTCAGCAACGTCGCCGGCAGCGCCACCAGCAACAACGCCGCGCTGACCGTGACCGGCGTGCCGCCGGTGCTGACGATCACGCAGCAACCCGCCGATGCCAGCGTGGTCGCCGGCAGTTCGGCCAGCTTCACGGTCGGCGCCACCTGCAGCAGCGGCACTTTGGGGGTTCAATGGGAACGCGCCAGCGGATCGGGCTTTGCCGCCATCGCGGGTGCAACGGCGCTGACCTACACCTTCACGAGCGCCACGGCAGACAACGGCGCGCAGTTCCGCACCACGCTGGATTGCAGTGGCCAGTCGGCGACAGCCAGCAATGCCGCCACGCTCAGCGTCGGCACTGCCGGCGGCATCACCGTGGGCCTCTTGAACATCGCCAATCGGGCCGCCCAGGCCGGGGTCAGTCAATTGCGCGGCGTCGACGCCCTGCCTGATGGACCGACCGTCTACACCAGCGCCAACAACATCATCAAACTGTCGGCCGACCGGGCCAGCATCACCGTGGTGGCGGGCACCCAGGGCACGCCCGGGAGTACCGACGGGCCGGGCGCGACGGCATTGTTCAGCACCCCGACCAGCATCGTGCACGATGCATCAGGCGCACTGTGGGTCCTCGACACCGGCAATTCGGCGGTTCGTCGCATCGCGACCGACGGCACGGTGACCACCGTCGCCCGTGGATTGACCAGCCCTTCCGCGATGGCGCTCGGGCCGGATGGCAACTTCTACATTTCGGTCCAGGGCTTCATCGTTCGCATGACACCCGCCGGCGTCGTTTCGAACTATGCGGGTTCGGGCAACTACGGATACCTCGATGGACCTGCGGCGACCGCCGACATCGGCGACGTCCGTGGCATGGCGATCGCGGCAAACGGGGACCTGTATTTCAGCCAATGGAGTTCGAGCGTGGTCCGGCGCGTGGAGCGCAGCGGCAACGTCGCCGGCAATGTCGAGACCGTCGCCGGCATTCGCAATGACACCACGGTGCCCGGTGTCGATGGCGTTGGCATCGCGGCCGGCATTCCGGGGCCGACAGGCCTCGCGATCTCGGGCACCAAGCTGTATGTGCGGGACACCAGCCTGATCCGCGCCATTGACCTCGGCACGTTTGCGGTGACCACCTTCAGCGGCAACCGGACCGGCCCGCTGAGGCTCAAGGACGGCCCGGCAGCAGAGTCGAACTTCGATGCGCCGGCCAACGGTGGAGCCAATGTGCTGGTTGCGCTGCCCGCGGGCGGATTCATGCTCGGCGACGGGCTGGCCATCCGCACATCCGATGCCGCAGGCACCATCACGACCATTGCGAGTTCTTTCAACCAGATCATCGCCCCGGGTGGCACAGCCGTGACCGACAAGCTGCCGTTCGCCGCAGGCAACCTCCCCGTCAGCCTCGCGGTCGACGGCCAGCACCGCGTCGTCGTCGGCACCGACCTGGGGATGTTCGTGCGTCGCATCGACACCGCGGGCAACCTGGAGATCCTGGCTGGCAACCCGGCTTCCGACGACAACTTCCCGGCGGACGGTGTCGGCAACGCGGCAGCGTTGAGAACGCCCGGCACATCGATCGCGGCAGCACCTGACGGGACCGTCTACTTCTCGGATTACCTCAGCGTGCGTCGCGTCGCGTTGGACAAGACGGTGAAGACCATCGCCGGGGGCTACTACCTGGATTCAACTACCGACATTGACGGACCGACGGGGACATCGCGTCTGTTAGGCGTTCCGTCCAGCATGACGATCGGCATCGACGGCAGCGTCTTTTTCTCCATCGGTCGCACAACCATCCGTCGCGTCGATGCGGCCGGCAACACCACCACGGTCGCCGGCCGGGATGGCACCACCACTTCGGTCGACGGCCCATTGGCCACTGCGACGTTCACAGGCGTGGGCGCCATGGTGACCGCGCCGGACGGCACGATGTACGTCGCCGACGGGCCGGTGATCCGCAAGATCACCCCGGCCGGCATCGTCTCCACGCTGCACAGCGCCGCGCTGGTGAAGGCCATGGCGCTGGACCCTTCGACCGGGTTGCTGTACGTCACGCTGGTGCAAGGTGACGGCATCTCGGTCGTGGACCCGGTCGCCGACACGGCCCACGTGTTGATCCGCTCGGGCAGTGCCCTTGTGACGGGCAATGTCGAACCGCGCGTGGGCGCGGTGCGGACACTGGCGATGCTGGGACCCAAACAGATCGTGATCTGCACCGACATCGACGTGCTGGCGGTGGTCACGCTGCCTTGATGCGGGCGGGCGGCCTACACTGGGTTCAACCCAAGCCGCCGCACGCCCCCATGACCGACCCGCTGGACCTCGACCGCTACAGCCTGCAGATCCTCTCCGAGCTGCAGCGGGACGCGCGCCAGACGGTGCAGCAGCTGTCCGAGGCGGTGGGCCTGTCGGCCACGCCCTGCTGGAAGCGCGTCAAGGACATGGAAGCCGCGGGCGTGATCCGCGGCTACACCGCGCTGGTGGACCGCGAGAAGGTCGGGCTGAAACTGGCCGTCATCGTCGAAGCCAACCTGAGCCAGC
The DNA here is from genome assembly GCF_006519715.1 of Ideonella azotifigens. Lineage (GTDB taxonomy): Bacteria > Pseudomonadota > Gammaproteobacteria > Burkholderiales > Burkholderiaceae_C > Ideonella > Ideonella azotifigens. The sequence continues at coordinate 754 of NZ_VIDT01000592.1, read as the reverse complement.
ACAACGAGGACCTGGTGGCCCGCTTCGAGCAGGCGGTGGCGGCCAGTCCGCAGATCGTGCGCTGCCTGTCCACCACCGGCCAGGCCGACTACCTGCTCACCGTGCTGGTCGAAGACATAAAACACTACGAGCAGTTCCTGCACGACACCATCTTCAAGCTGCCCGGCGTCACGCATGTGCGCTCCAGCATCGTGCTCAAGGAAATCAAGTCCGAGGTGCGGCTGCCGGTGGGCGACCCGGCCAGCCCGGCCGCCACGCGCCCTGCACGTGTGCAGCGCAGCAAGGGCTGAGCTTCAGCCCGGCTGCGGCCCGTCGTAGCCTTCGATGATGATCACGTCCGCCGTCGACACCGGCTTGCGCAGCGCCAGCGCCCGCTGGTACTCCGGCGATTCCCAGCAGGCCAAGGCCTGCTCGTAGCTCGCGAACTCGATCACAACGTTGCGTGCCCGGTTGGCCCCCTCCACGCAGGCAAACTGCCCGCCCCGCACCAGGAAGCGCCCGCCATACTTGGCAAACGCCTCGGCATTCGCGGCCACGTAGTCCTTGTACTTTTCCGGATCCGCCACGTCCACGTGCGCGATCCAATATCCCTTGGGCATGCGACTGTCTCCCTGTTGGCTGGCAATGTTGCGGTCCAATTCTAGGAAGCCGCTGCAACACCTTCGGGCTGCAGGCCCACCGCCTGCGCCCAGCGCAGGTCGCCCGGCAACTCGCGCGGGCCTACCAGCAGGTGCAGCACACGCCGCCGGCTGGT